>NZ_JBEWYX010000017.1:0-89709 GCF_041366455.1 Pseudoclavibacter sp. JSM 162008 | reverse complement strand
CGCAGGTGCACAAGCTGGTCGAGGTAGGCCTCAAGGTCAACCACGAGGATCCGGTCGAGCAGGCGGAGCGGCGGGCGCTGTTCGTGGAGGTGATGCTCGAGCGGGTTCGGCGGGAGCCGTTGCCGCCGCAGGCGTTGCGGAAGGCGGCGGAGCGGGTCGCGGAGGAGCTGACTGGCGAGTCCATCGATGCGCGGCACGCGCGGGCGAGGCGGCAGCGCCGAGCGACGGTGGAAGATCTTGGAGACGGGATGAGCATCATTCGGGTCACGACGGACACGTTCGTCGCGCACGCGATCCGCGACCGGGTGCGGAAGCAGGCGCTCGCGATCATCAAGGCGCGGCCGAAGGCTACAGCCGACGGTGCCTCAGGTGCAGCAAACACGGCCGCGCCCGGAACTGGCAGCGCGTTCGGACCCGTTGTCGACGATGCCCGCGCGAGCGCCGAGGCTACCGGGGAGCCCGACGCACCCGACGCCCTGGACGAGCGGAGTCTGAACGAGGTCATGTCCGACGTCGTCGCCGACATGCTCCTCACCAGCGATCCGATGGGCAACTCCGCCGCCGCCGGCATCCAGGCCAACGTGCAGCTCTCGATCCCGATCACGACGGTACTCGCCGACAGCGACCCCGCCAGCGACCAACCGGGCCGGGCGCCCGCGCTGCTCGACGGGATGACACCCATGCCGATCGAGGACGCGAAACGCCTCGCCGCGACCGCACCAGCCTTCCTCCGGGTGCTCACGCACCCCATCACCGGGGCCGTGCAGGCCGTCGACTCGTACAAGCCGACCGCGGCGATGCGCGCCTTCCTCCAGGCCCGCGACATCCACTGCCGCTTCATCGGCTGCCGACAACCCGCCGTGAGGTGCGAGCTCGACCACACCGCGGACTACCAGCACGGCGGCAAGACCGCGGTCTGGAACCTCAGCGACTTCTGCAAGAACCACCACATCGTCAAACACCACACCGCCTGGAAAGTGCGACAACTCGGCGGTGGCGTCCTCGAATGGACCACACCAAGCGGGAAGATCTACATCAGCCGGCCCGAACCACACGGCGTGATCTTCAGACCAAGCGACCAACTCTTCAGACCGACGGATGAGCTCCCACGACTTCGCAAGGACCCGGACCGCGAACCAGGACCGCGACAATCCGACGACCCATCGTCGAGGCCCGGACACCTGCCGATGACACCACCGTTCTGACCCGACGATGCACTGCGCTGAGATGCGCCCCACTCCCTGGTCGAGAGGGGGCGCACCGCTGTGGCAGTCTGGGCTGGCTACCCGCGGCGGCGCACCCAGGCGGTCGTCTCCCCCGCCAGCGTCGCGCCATCCCCGAGGTCGCTGCGCAGCAGAACCTCGGCATCGGAACCCAGCTCGAAGGGTTCTGCGCCGAAGTTCGTGACGACCTCCCACCCGTTCGGGCGAGAGAAACGAAGCACATCCGCGCGCGCGCTCGACAGCCACTCGAGGTGCTCACCGCTCTGCAGCTCGTGGCGAAGCGCAAGCGCGCGGCGGTACAGCGCGAGCACAGAGCCCGCATCACCATCCTGCACTTCGACGGCCGACGCACCGAACCATGCGGGCTGAGGGAGGTGCGCATCCGCTTCCCCGAAACCGAACGACCGGCCCTCGGCCACCCAGGGCAGGGGAACACGGCAGCCATCGCGACCGATGTCCACCCCCGGGTTGCGGAAGAACGTCGGATCCTGGCGGTCAACGTCCGGGATCCCGGCGACCTCGTGAAGACCGAGCTCCTCACCCTGATAGAGGTACGCCGAACCCGGCAGCCCGAGCGTGAACAGCGTCGCCGCGCGAGCACGCCGCAGGCCGCCCTCAGCGTCAAGCGTCGGACGCGCACCACCAGAGAGCAGCCACTCCGCGCCGTGCTTCACGAGCGGGTGCCCCTTCTCGTTCCGCTCCACATGCGGGAGGCCATACCGGGTCGCGTGCCGCACCACGTCATGGTTCGACAGCACCCAGGTGGTCGACGAACCGGAACGCTCTGCCAGCTCGAGATTGTCAGCGACGATGCTCGAGAACTGCGCCGCCTCGAAGTCGGCCTCGAGGAGGTCGAAGTTGAACGCCTGCCCGAGCCCCTCCGGGCTCGCATAGCGCGGCCGGCGGTCACGCTCAACCCACGCCTCCGCGACCGCGGTGCGCGGCGGGTCATACGAATCGAACACCTTGCGCCACTCGGCGTACACCTCGTGCACGTCGTCACGGTCGATGATCGGGTGGTGTCCGTCGAAGGGCAGCGCGTCGAGCTGAGCCTTCGTCGGCAGCTCTCCGCTGAGGTCCTTCGTCAGCATATGGGCGACGTCGATGCGGAAGCCGTCGACGCCACGATCCGACCAGAAGCGCAGCGTGTGCAGGAAGTCCTCGCGCACCTCCGGGTTCGCCCAGTTGAAATCGGGCTGCTCGACCGCGAAGTTGTGGAAGTACCACTGGCCGTCCTCGACCCGGTGCCAGGCCGGTCCGCCGAATACCGACTCCCAGTCGGTCGGCGCCTCGGCTCCATCCGGCCCCTTCCCGTCACGGAAGATGTAGCGGTCGCGCTCCGGCGACCCCGGCCCCGCCGCGAGGGCAGCCTGGAACCACGCGTGCTGATCCGACGAGTGGTTGGGCACGATGTCCACGATCACGCGGATCCCGGCGCCGTGCAGGGCCGACACCATGACGTCGAAGTCGTCCAGCGTGCCCAGACGCGCGTCCACGTTCCGGTAGTCGGCGACGTCGTACCCGCCGTCGGCGAGCTCCGAAGGGTAGAAGGGGCTGAGCCAGACGGCATCGATGCCGAGCCTCTGCAGGTACGGCACCTTCCCGGTGATGCCGGGCAGGTCGCCCAGTCCATCGCCGTTCGCGTCCGCGAAGCTGCGCGGGTAGATCTGGTAGACGGCGGCCTGACGCCACCAGTCGGCGTCGGGCCGGTGGGAGCGGGTGAGGCGGTCGGTCTCTGCCGTGAGGGTCGAACTCATAGTGGAAGCATTCCTTGGGGTTGTTGGTGGTCTGGGGATGAGAGAGGCGTTGCTTGGGAGGAGGCGCCGGCCGGGGATGCGTTCAGCCCTTGACCGCGCCCTGCGTGACGCCCTCCATGACCCACCGCTGCGTGAACAGGTAGGCGATCAGGGCGGGCGCCATGGCCATGAGGTAGGAGGCGAAGGAGACGTTGTAGTTGTTGCTGAACTGGGTCTGGAAGATCTTCTGCACGACGGGCAGCGTCTGCATCGCCGGGTCGGAGATGATGAGCGACGGCATCATGAAGTCGTTCCAGGACGCGAGGAAGGCGAAGATGCCGACCGTGGCGCTCATCGGGGCGAGCAGCGGGAAGATGACCCGCCAGAACGTCTGCCAGGTGCTGGCCCCGTCGATGCGCGCGCTTTCCTCGAGCTCACCAGGGATCGACCGCAGGAACGCAGTGAAGAGCAGAATCGAGAAGCTCAGCTGGAACATGATGTGCAGGATGATGACGCCAACCGGGTTGTCGAGGCCGAAGAGCCCGCTCATCTGGATCTGCGGCAGCGCGACAGCAGGGAACGGCAGGAACATCGCCGCGAGCAGGTAGTAGAACGACCCGCGGAAGAAGCGGTGGTTCCAGTTGCGCGTGATGGCGTACGAGGCGAGCGCCGCGAGCAGGATCACACCGGCTACCGTGCCCGCCGTGATGAACACGGAGACGCCGAACGCCTGCGGGAAGTTCGTGAGGTTCCAGGCCTCGACGAAGCCGTCGACGCTGAACGGCGCCGGCAGCGCGAAGACGTTGCCGCTCACGGCCTGCGACGTCGTCTTGAAGGCGGTCACCACGGTCACGTAGAGCGGGATGAGCACGGTCACGGCGCACAGAAGCAGGATGATCGTCGTCGACCATCGGTTCCGCCCGCCGAAGTTCTTGTTCGCCGGGGCCAAGCTGGCGCGGCCGACGATGGGTTGCTGAAGGGCCATCAGAGTTGGTTCTTTCCCTGGGTGAGGCGGAGCTGGAGAAGGGAGATGACGACGACGATCACGAAGAAGAACGTCGCGTTAGCCATCTGGTAGGCGTAGTCGCCACCGCTGAAGCCGGTGAAGATAGTCATTGCGATGCTTCGAGTCGACGTGCCCGGGCCGCCGTCGGTGAGGCCGACGATGATGTCGTAGGCGTTGAGGAAGTTCTTGAACCCGAGGATGACGTTGATGACGACGTAGCCCGCGACGAGCGGCAGCGTGATCTGCATCATTTGCTGCAGCTTCGTCGCACCGTCCAGCTCGGCGGCCTCGTACACGTCCCCGGGCACCGCGAGGAGGCCCGCGATGTAGATGAGCAGCGTGCCGGGAATCGCCTGCCAGGCCGTGACGATGACGATCCCGATCCAGGCGAGGTTGGGGTTCGCGAGGATACTCTCCGAGAGCCACGGGATGTTGAGGCTCTGCCCGAGGGCCGGCACCGCGTTGGAGAACAGGAAGTTGAACACGAACGCGATGACGATTCCCGAGATGACCATGGGGATCACGAACACGGTGCGCAGCGGGGCCTTGAGACGGATGCGCGCCACGAGCCCCACCGCCAGGAGGAATGCGAGCACGTTGACGAGGATCACGGTGACGGCCGCGAAGCCCATCGTGAAGCCGTAGCTCTGCCAGATGGCGGGGTCGCCGAACATGGCGATGTAGTTGGTGACGCCGACGAAGTTCCACTCGCCGAAGCCGATGGAGTTCGTGAAGCTGAAGAAGATGCCGATGACGGCGGGGATCGTGATGGCGATCGTGAACAGCACGAGCGTCGGGACGAGGAAGAGGTAGAAGACCCGGTCGACTCGACGTGTGCTGCGTGGCCTGAGCTTCTTGCCTGCCCGCTGGGCTTCGTCGGTGCGGATCGCCTCGGTGGTGGTCGACACTGTTGTCTCCATTCCGGTTCGTGATCGAGTGGTGCTGCCCGTTTCCATGAGCGGATCTATTGGCGCAGCGCGAGGCGGGCCCAGTCGGCGTCGAGTGTGCTGAGCGTCGATTCGACGCTCGCTCCCCCGGTGACGAGTCCCTGCATGTAGTTCTCGGTGGGGATCGTCAGCGGGATCGCCTTTGACGGGCCTTGGTAGAAGGCGGCACTCTCGTAGTACGGCTGGAGCTCGACGAGCCGCGGGTCGGTGACCGGGTCGGCGTCGACCGTGGTGCCGAAGCCGAGCTGTGCGGCGTTGTAGGCGTTGATGATGTCCGGCTGGAAGAGGTACTGCAGGAACTCGCGCGCCTCCTCCTTGTGCTTCGAGGCTTCGGGGATCCAGGCGGCGAGGTCGATGTTGACGCGCACCTCGCGGTCGTCGGCGTTCTCGGTCATGGGCAGCGGGAACATACCGAGGTTCGCATCCGGGTTCGTCTTGGCGATCTCGCCGAGCGCCCACGGGCCCTGCAGGTACATGCCGGCCTTGCCTTCCGCGAAGGCCACGTTGCCGTCGCCATAGCCCCGGCTGCCGGCGTCCGCGTTCGTGTACTCGCTCGCGAGCTCGGTCATGCGGGTGACGGAGTCGGTCATGGTCGACTCGAACGAGACGGGTGAGTCCGGGCCGACGTCGGTACCGAGCTCGTTGAGCTCGTCGTAGAAGCCAGCGACGTCGATGGAGCCACCCACGGTGTAGTCGAACCAGCCCTGGCTCACGGTCCACGGGTCCTTGAAAGTCGCGTAGAAGGGGTCGATGCCCGCCTCCTTGAGCTGCTCGCAGACCTCGATGAGCTCGCTGTAGGTCGTCGGCACCTCGAACCCCTGCTCCTCGAAGATGTCCTTGTTGTAGATGACGGATGCGGCCATCACCGAGTAGGGCAGCACGCTCGTGCGTCCCGGGTAGCTCGCGTACTGGTCGACGAGGTCCTGGATCTCCGGCAGGATGCGTTCGGCCTCCGGCAGGTCGGAGAGGTCGGAGAGCGCGCCGCGCTCCATGAACCGAGCCATCTCCATGTTGTAGTTGAGGAGTCCGAGGTCCGGCGGGTTGCCCCGGAGGAAGCCGGCCTGCAGGTTCGAGGAGGTGTCGAGCACGACGCGAACCTCACTCTGCGAGGAGTTGTAGTCCTGGATGAGCTCGCGGAAGTACGGGATGGCCTCTGGCTTGCTGAGGAAGAAGCGCACCTCGGTCGGGCCGGTGCTGCTGCAGGCCACGAGGCCGGAGCCGGCGAGCACGAGCACAAGCGCGGCCACGAGGGCGCGGAGCAGGGTGCGGGGCCGGAAGCGTTTCGATGGTGATGGCACGTCATTGTCCCTTGGGCTGAGCTGGCAGCCCTAGGGAGATTCGGGGAGGCCAGACATTGAAACGAACACTAAATTTTGTGTCTAAATTTACTACTCGAGGTAATGTAAGCCGACGGCCAGCGAAAGGTCAACACCGTGTTCAGACTCCCCGCCACCCCAGCGCCCCTCAAGCGCGCGAACCTGCAGCTGCTGCTCGAGTACGCATGGGATTCAGGAGCGTTCACGGCAACCGAGGCCTTGAGCATCGGCCTCACTCGGTCGACGATCATCGACCTGCTCGACGAGCTCGCCGGCTACGGCCTCGTCACCGAGCTGCCGAATGCCCGCGAGGACGGCAGCTACCAGAAGGGGCGCCCGGCTAGGCGGTTCGAGTTCACGGCCGACGCTGGCATCGTGGTCGGCGTCGACGCGGGACGCGAGCACCTGACCACGACTGTGTCGAACTTCCGCGGCATCACCATCAGCTCCGGCCAGGTCGAGGTCGACCCGGGCGCTGACTCCCCTGAGACCCGGCGAGCGCTCCTCCGGAAGGTCGTCACCGACCAGCTGTCTACGACCAGGCACACCATCGATCAGGTGGCCGCCCTGTGTGTCGGTGTCCCGGCGCCCGTGGACGCCCGCGGCACCTCCCCCGCGCACGTCGAGGGGTTCTGGCAGCGCACCAACCCCGACTTCGCCACCGTCTTCGAGGACCAGGTCCCGATCATCCGCGTCGAGAACGACGCCCTGCTCGCGGCCGTCGCCGAGGGCAGCGTGGGAGGAGGCGTCGACTGCAGCGACTTCGTCACGTTCCTCAGCGGCGAGCGGTTCGGCGCTGGCATCGTCGTCGACGGACGCCTGCTGCGCGGCGCGCACGGCGGGGTCGGTGAGATGCTCGGCCTCGACCTCGTCGCTGGAGCGGAGGGTGTCGACGGATTGGGGCTTCGCGCCGCACGCCTCGCGCGGACAGCCGTCGAGCAGAACGCAGTGGCGCCGAACAGCGCCCTGCTCGGCGTCCCACCCCACGAGATCAACGGCAAGCTCGTCCTCGAGGCGGCGAACGAGGGCGACATCGATGCCCTCCGCATCGTCGCCGAAGTCGGCGGCGTCCTCGCGCGCATCGTCGGACTCGTGGCCAGCCTGTTCGATCCCGAACGGGTCATCATCGCCGGCGGCGTCGCACCCGGAGCCGACGGCCTCATCGCGGCGGCCCGCGAGGAGCTGCCGGCGCTCCTGCACCTGCCGGTGCCAGAGCTCGTCCGCTCCGAGCTCGGAGCCGGCGTGGTCTCCGTGGGCGCCGTCCAGCACGCGCTTCGCTCACTGCGCGACGGCATCCTCGACCTGTAGCGCTGTGGATCTGAACCCCTGGGGTCCTGAATCCTGACCATCCGCAGGTGAAGAGACCGAATGCTCACCGCCCGGCAACACACCGACGTGGAATGCGGCGAGCAACCGTGCTGTTCGATCTGGGGGCAACGCACCAGCGCTCAGACCCCGATCCGAAAGGCACTATCAGTGGACCTCTTCTCTCCTTTGACCCTCGGCGACATCCAGCTCGCCAACCGCGTCGTCATGGCGCCGCTGACTCGCACACGTGCGAGCGCGGAGGGTGTACCGGGTGAGCTTGTGGCGGAGCACTACGCGCAGCGCGCCAGCCTGGGCCTCATCATCACCGAGGGCACGTACCCGAGCGCCGAGTCTCGCTCCTACCCCGGCCAGCCGGGCATCGTCACCCCCGAGCAGACCGAAGGCTGGCGCCGAGTCGCCGAGGCCGTGCACGCCAAGGGTGGCCGCATCGTCATGCAGATCATGAACGGCGGACGCGTCTCGCACCCCGACATCACGGGCACGTCCCGCATCGTCGCCCCCAGCGCCATCGCGATCGACGGCGAGGTGCGCACCCCCAACGGCAAGCAGCCGTACCCGGTCCCCCACGCCCTCACGACGGCCGAGCTCGCCGATGTTCGCGAGGAGTTCGTGGATGCGGCCCGCCGCGCCATCGAGGCGGGCCTCGACGGCGTCGAGATCCACGGCGCCAACGGGTACCTGCTCCACGAGTTCCTGTCCCCCGTATCCAACCAGCGCACCGACGAGTACGGCGGCTCCCCCGAGGCGCGCGCTCGCTTCGTGGTCGAGGTCACCGCGGCCGTCGCGGAAGCGATCGGGGCCGGCCGCGTGGGCCTGCGCCTCTCGCCCGCCCACAACATCCAGGACGTCGTCGAGACCGACGACGCCGACGTGCGCGCGACCTACGACGCCGTCGCCGACGGCCTCGCACCCCTCGGCCTCGCCTACCTGAGCGTGCTCCACAGCGACCCCGAGGGCGAGCTCGTGCAGGACCTGCGCGCACGCTTCGGCGGCGCCTTCATCGCGAACAGCGGCTTCAGCCGTGTCACGACCCGCGAGGAAGCCGTCAACCTCGTCAAGGAGGGCAACGCCGACGCCGTCGCCGTCGGTCGCCTCGCGATCGCCAACCCCGACCTCGTCGAGCGCTGGCTCGGCGAGCACCCCGAGAACGAGCCGAACCCGGCGACCTTCTACGGCGACAGCGCGGTCGGATACACCGACTACCCGCGGCTCTCCGCGTAGCCACCACCGGCTGAGCACCACGGCGGGGCCCGTCCGGTGACGCCAAGTCATCGGACGGGCCCCTCTCGGCAAGAGTGACAGCCCCTCACGACACGACCCTCCCACTGTGCGACAGTTGGCCATGCGCATCGCTGACTTCCCTGTGCCGGACACGGCTGCCGCTCGCGGTGCCCTCGAGCTGGCCACCGAATACCAGTCGGCCGCCATCACCGCGCATGCCCTGCGGTCGTGGCTGTGGGCCGAGGGCATCGCGGCGGCCGAGGGCCGCACCGGCATCGACCACGAGCTCCTCTACGTGGCCGCCGTCCTGCACGACCTCGGAACGGTGACCGAGTACGACAACCACACCGTCTCGTACGAGCACGCGGGCGGGCACGTCGCCGTCGCCCTGACAACCGGCGCCGGGTGGCCCGCTGAGCGTCGCCGCCGCGTTCTCGACGTCATCGTGCGGCACAACTGGCCGAGCGTCGACCCCGAACTCGATCTCGAGGCGTACCTGCTCGAGCGCGCCACCGGCCTCGACATCACGGGCAGCCAACCTGACGCGCTGCCCGAGGCGTTCCTGCGGGAAGTCCTCACGGCGCACCCGCGCGGCACCCTCGCCGCCGAGTTCGGCAGGTGCGTCACCGACCAGGCGTCGCGAAAGCCGACGACTTCAGCTCGCAGGCTCGTCGACGGCGGGCTGCTCCGCAAGCTCGCGGCGAACCCGCTCGAACGCCTCCGGTAGTCCGTAGCAGGGGCCGCAAGCGACAAGCCGCGGCCGAATCGTACGGCCGCTACCCTGACCTCGTGAAGACACAACAACGGACCCACCTCAGCGGCACGCTGATGGGCCTAGCGGTTGCCGCTCTGCTCAGCGGATGCGCGACATTCACGAATGCCTGCACGGACATCGGCTGGACGAATCGGGTCGACGTGCAGTTCACCGGGCCCGCTGCAGCGATCGCGATCATCGAGACCATGGAGGTCTGCGGAGAAGAGACCTGTTGGAAAGCGCCGAGACCCACAGCGACTCCCACGAGCCCGCCCGGTGCCATCGAGGCCTACGAGTTCCCTGCGACCGCGGTCACCGACACGCGGTGGGCGCTCGCCATCGGGATGGATACACCCGAGTCGATCACGATCACCGCCCGGACCGCCGATGGGACGGTTCTCGGCACCACAGAGTCAGACGTCGACTGGACCCGCGTCGGCGGGACGGCGCAGTGTGGCGGACCCCACGAAGGCGGGCCGGTGGAACTGGACGTCGCGCTCTGAGAGCAACGCCCGGGAACACCAAGAATCGCTCACAGCAGCACAACCGCCAGACGCCCCGGCCGAACCGAGTGGTTCCGCCGGGGCGTCTCTGCGTTCTGGAGGCTCGTCCGCTTACGCGGCGCCGTCGAACATCGACGTGACCGAGCCGTCCGTGAAGACCTCGGTGATCGCGCGAGCGAGGGTCGGCGCGATCGGCAGGATCGTGAGCTTGTCGAATCGCTTCTCGGGCGGGAGCGGCAGCGTGTCGGTGACGACGACCTCGTCGATGGCGTCCGAGCTGAGACGCTCGACGGCCGGATGCGAGAAGACGGCGTGCGTCGCGGCCACCACGACACCGATCGCGCCGGCGGCCTTGAGAGCCTCCGCGGCCTTGACGATGGTTCCACCGGTGTCGATGAGGTCGTCGACGAGCAGGCACACGCGGCCCTCGACGTCACCGACGATCTCGTGCACACTCACCTGGTTCGCAACCTTCGGGTCACGGCGCTTGTGGATGATCGCGAGCGGCGCATCCAGCTGGTCGCTCCAGACGTCGGCGACGCGCACGCGGCCCATGTCGGGCGACACGACGGTGAGCGTCGCCGGGTCGAGCTTCTGACGGAAGTGCTCGAGCAGAACCGGCATGGCGAACAGGTGGTCGACGGGGCCGTCGAAGAAGCCCTGCACCTGCGGCGCGTGCAGGTCGACCGACATGATGCGGTCGGCGCCAGCGGCCTTGAAGAGGTCGGCGACGAGGCGGGCCGAGATCGGCTCACGGCCGCGACCCTTCTTGTCCTGACGCGCATACGGGTAGAAGGGAGCCACGACCGTGATGCGCTTCGCCGACGCACGCTTGAGCGCGTCGAGCATGATGAGCTGCTCCATCAGCCACTCGTTGATTGGCGGGCAATGCGACTGGAGCACGAACACGTCGGCCCCTCGCATGCTCTCCCCGTAGCGAGCGTAGATCTCGCCGTTCGCGAAGGTGCGCGACTCGGTCTCCCCGAGCTCGATGCCGAGTTCTGCCGCGACTGCTTCGGCCAGCTCGGGATGAGCCCTGCCGGAGACGAGAACAAGTCGTTTCTCAGTGGAGGTGATGATGCCAGACACGCTGTACCGCCCGTTTCCTGTGCTTGCTCTGTTGTTACGCGTTCGGTTCTGATTCGCGCGACGAGGCAGCCTCAGCGGCCTCGGCCGCGGCGGTGCCCGCTCGGTTCTTGAGCACCCACCCCTCGGCGTTGCGCTGAGGTGCGACGTTGATGGCGAGTGCACCCGCTGGGACGTCCTTGCGGACCACCGTCCCAGCCCCGGTGTAAGCGCCGTCGCCAATCCTAACCGGGGCGACGAAGACGTTGTGCGAGCCGGAGCGCACGTTGTCGCCAACGGTCGTCCGGTGCTTGTTCACGCCGTCGTAGTTCGCGGTGATCGTGCCGGCTCCGACGTTCGAGTTGACGCCGACCTCGGTGTCGCCGATGTAGGAGAGGTGCGGCACCTTCGAGCCGTCGCCGATCTGCGCGTTCTTCGTCTCCACGAACGTGCCGATCTTGCCGCCGGCACCCAGGATCGTGTTCGGGCGCAGGTAGGCCCACGGGCCCACGGATGCGCCGGCCCCGATGACGCTCAGCGTCGCGTCGGTGCGCTTCACGACGGCCCCCTCGCCGACCTCGCAGTCGACGAGCGTGGTGTCAGGCCCGATGATGGCGCCGTCGGCGACCGAGGTCGCCCCGCGCAGCTGCGTGCCGGGCAGCAGCTCCACGTCGCGCCCGAGCGACACGTTGCCCTCGATGACGGTCGTCGCCGGGTCGTGCACGGTGACGCCCTCGAGCTGCCAGTGCCGGATCTGCCGAGCGTTGTAGTAGCGCTGCGCCTCCGCGAGCTGCACCCGGTCGTTGATGCCCTGCACGATCTCCGGGTCGGTGACGGCGATCGCCTCGATGCGCCCCGCATCCGCCTTGATGAGCTTCGCCGCGTCGGTGAGGTACTTCTCGCGCTGCGAGTTCGAGTCGTCGATGCGGCTCAGCACCTGACGGACCGTGCGGGCGTCGAACGCGTACACGCCCGCGTTGATCTCGGAGATGCGCAGCAGCTCCTCACTCGCGTCCTTGTGCTCGACGATCTCGTCGAAGTCGCCGCCGGACGAGCGGACGATGCGCCCGAAGCCTGCCGGCTCCTGCACGAACGCGCTCAGGAGGGTGAGCTGGTTCTTCGCGTGACGGTGCTGCTCGACCATGCGGGCGATCGTGCCCGAGTCGAGCAGGGGCACGTCGCCGGAGAGGACGACGACGACACCGTCGAAGTCCGCGGGCAGCGATTCAAGGCCCACCTCGAGTGCCCGCCCGGTGCCGGGAACGTCGTCCTGGTCCGCGAACTGCGTGTCTGGAGCCAGGTCCTGGATGGCTGAGACGACGCGGTCACGATCGTGGCGGACCACGGTGACGGTGTGCGCAGGGCCGAGCTCGGCGGCGGTGTGCAGCACGTGCCCGACGAGGGGAATGCCTCCGAGTCGGTGCAGCACCTTCGGGGTGCTTGAGCGCATCCGTGTTCCCTGGCCAGCCGCCAGGATGACGATTGCGAGTTCTCGATCGGTCACAGATCCTCCTCGTTGTGGGCGCCGCGATGCGAACGCCATCACGGTCCACGGTGGCATGCAGCACCCCCGCGCCGCTCCTCCCCCAGGATTCGAACCTGGACCTAACAGCTCCAAAGGCTGTCGTGCTGCCGTTACACCAAGGAGGAACGTGCCCGCTCACGCGCGCACTCGCCAATTGTGCCAGAACCGGGAGGGCCGCGCGCTTGCCACGGTGGTGGTGTGGAGGTGAGTGCGCCAGACTGGCGGATCACAAGACCCAAGGAGGCGTCATGTCCGAAGCCCTCGCCGTCGCGAATCGATTCACCGACACGTACTCGGCCGCCGTCACGGGGCGCGACAAGACCGCGATCATGTCGCTCTACGCACCAGACGTCCGGGTCTTCGACCTGTGGAGCACCTGGTCCCACGAGGGGGCCGGCACCTGGGGGGACTCGATCGGCGAATGGTTCGGCTCCATCGAGTCGGGCACGCACTCCGCGACGTTCACAGACCTGCGCGCATACGGCGACCACGACGTCATCGTCGTGGAGAGCTACGTGCGCTACTCGTGGCACAGCCCCGAGGGTGAGCTCGAATGGATGGACAACCGACTCACGTGGGCGCTCGTGCAGCACAAGGGCGAGTGGGTCATTGCGCACGAGCACACGTCGGCGCCCGTCAATGCCGAGACGGGGCTCGTCGTGACGAAGCGTGAAGTGGATGCCCACCACCCCAACTCGTAGGCGGGAGACCCCGCGAGTGCTCGGCGGTGGCCGTGCTCCCCGTCGGCGCGTCGCCCCCGGACCGCGGGACTCGCCATAATGGGGGTATGGATGCCCCCGGACGTGCAGCTCAGCAGCGCGACTTCTCGCGCGACGCGGGTGAGCTGAACGCGGGCGGCCGCCCCGTGTATGCCACGCATCCGGTCGACACCGTCGACACGATCGTGCGCGACTGGTCGCGGGAGCGCCCGGATCTCGACGTCGACCCGCTGCGCATCTTCTCTCGCGTGAAGCGCATCGCGAAGCAGCTCGACGCCCTCCGCAAGGCGGCCTTCGCCGAGACGGGCCTCGAGCTCTGGGAGTTCGATGTCCTCTCGGCCCTGCGCCGCGCCGGATCCCCGCACCGCCTCAGCCCCAAGCACCTGCTCGCCTCGAACCTCGTCTCGAGCGGCACCATGACGAACCGCATCGACCGGCTCGTGGGCCGCGGCCTCGTCACCCGCGAGGTCGACCCCAACGATGGGCGCGGCATCCTCGTCACCATGACCGTCGACGGGCGCGACCTCGTCGACGAGGCGCTCACCCGCCTCGTCGCCGCCGAGCGCGAGCTGCTCGCCGAGCTCGATCTGGAGACCCGAGACGACCTGGCGACGGCCCTGCGCGCCCTCTCCCTCCGGATGGACGACCCGGCGCACTGAGCTCCGACCCCCCTTTCTCGGCGGGCGCCGGGCTACCCCGGCCTTAAGCTGGTCTGATGGCCCATCTCCTCGGCGCGGAAGCGCTCCACCTCGAGTTCCCGACCCGAGTCGTCTTCGACAGCGTCTCCGTCGGCATCCAAGAGGGCGACCGCATCGGCATCGTCGGGCGCAACGGCGACGGCAAGTCGACCCTCCTCAAGCTGCTCGCCGACCGCATCCAGCCAGACGGCGGCAAGGTCACGCGGCGGCGCGGCGTGCGCGTCGGGATGCTCGACCAGGCAGACACCCTCGACCCCGAGCTCACCGTCAAGCAAGCCATCGTCGGCGACATGGACGACCACGACTGGGCCTCCGACGCGAAGATCCGCGACGTCGTCAACGGCCTCGCCGGCGACCTCGAGTGGACCGACAAGATCGGCGACCTCTCCGGCGGACAGCAGCGGCGCGTCGCCCTCACCGCCCTGCTCATCGGCGACGACGACATCATCATGCTCGACGAGCCCACGAACCACCTCGACGTCGAGGGCATCGCGTGGCTCGCGGGGCACCTCAACTCCCGCTGGTCCAAGAACCAGGGCGGGCTCGTGGTCGTCACCCACGACCGGTGGTTCCTGGATGCGGTGTGCCAGACCACGTGGGAGGTGCACGACCGCGTGCTCGACCCGTTCGAGGGCGGCTACGCGGCGTACATCCTGCAACGCGTCGAACGCGACCGCCAGTCCGCCGCCATCGAGTCGAAGCGCCAGAACCTCATGCGCAAGGAGCTCGCCTGGCTGCGCCGCGGCGCCCCCGCCCGCACGGCGAAGCCGAAGTTCCGCATCGAGGCGGCCACGCAGCTCATCGAGGACGAGCCGCCCGTGCGCAACCCCGTCGAGCTGTCCCAGCTCGCGACCGCCCGCCTCGGCAAGGACGTCGTCGACCTCCTCGACGTGGGCGTGACCTTCGGCGACAAGGAAGTGCTGCGCGACATCGAGTGGCGCATCGCGCCCGGCGAGCGCACCGGCATCCTCGGCGTCAACGGCGCCGGCAAGTCGACCCTGCTCAACCTCGTCGCCGGCAGCCTCGAGCCCACGAGCGGCAAGGTCAAGCGCGGCAAGACCGTCAAGATCGCGACCCTCTCGCAGCGCCTCGCCGAGCTCGACGAGCACCAGAACGACCGCGTCCGCGAGGTCGTCGCCCGCCAGAAGTCGAGCTACGTGTCCGGCGGCAAGGAGATGACGCCGTCGCAGCTGCTCGAGCGCCTCGGCTTCACGACCACACAGCTGCAGACCCCCGTCAAGGACCTCTCGGGTGGCCAGCGCCGCCGCCTGCAGCTGCTCCTCATCCTGCTCGACGAGCCGAACGTGCTCATCCTCGACGAGCCCACCAACGACCTCGACACCGACATGCTCGCCGCCATGGAGGACCTCCTCGACACGTGGCCTGGCACCCTCCTCGTCGTCTCGCACGACCGGTACCTGCTCGAGCGCGTCACCGACCAGCAGTACGCGGTGTGGGACGGCGGCCTCCGCCACCTCCCCGGCGGCGTCGACCAGTACCTCGAGCTGCGCTCGAACAGCCTCAAAGGCTCAGCACCCGCCACGCTCTCCAGCACGACGGATGCGGCGGCCAGCGGCTCGTCGTCGTCCTCCGCACCCGCCTCAGCCGGACTCTCTCTGGGAGGCGCCGACCGCCGCTCGGCAGAGAAGGAGGTGCAGGGCATCACGAGGAAGATCCAGAAGATCGAGCAGTCGATGAAAAAGGTCGACGCGGAGCTCGCCGCCCACGACCAGGGCGACTACGAAGGGCTCGGCGTCATCACGGCCAAGCGCCAGGCGCTCGCGGCCGAGGTCGACGCCCTCGAAGAGCGCTGGCTCGAGCTCTCCGAGGTGCTCGAAGCGTAGCCTGAGCTCGCCCCTCCGAGACACCTCGCGAGTTGCCGCAAAGGGCCGCCATTCGCGACGAATGGCGACTCTTTGCGGCAACTCGCGGGGCCGGCACTCGCCCTACGCGAGGTTGCGCTCGGCGTAGACGCGCATCGCGTCGCGCACGAACTCGGCGCCCGTGGCGTGCACGCGCGTGTAGTTCTTGCCGAACCGCTCATCTGCGACATACATCTCGCCGAGACCCGCGAACGCCTCCGCGCTCGGGGCCTCCCCGTTCCAACCGGCCTTGACCCAGTCGAACTGGCGGGCCGCCGCCGCCTGCGCCTCGTCGCCGTCTGGGCCGTGACCTGCAGTCTGGGCCGCGCTGAACGCATCCTGGATCCGCGTCTGCTCCTCCAAGAACCCCTGCCTGCCCTCCTCGCCGAGACCACGCCACCAGGTGTCGCCGTCGGCGTACGCCTTGGCGCCCCAGCGCTCCTCGACCTCGTCCTTGTACTGCGTGTGGTCGAATCCGTCGAACATCTGCTCAGGCATGAGCGTCTCCTTCCCTCGGAGTGCGGCGAGAGTCGCGCGCACCGATCCGATCTGCGTCGTGAGGCGGCTGCGTTCGTCGTTCAGCCAGCCGAGGTGCGTCTCGAGCGCAGCGACGTCGTCGCTCCGCCCGGCAAGCGCATCGGCGATGGCGCTGAGGCCGACCCCGAGCTCACGAAGCAACAGGATGCGTTGCAGTCGCACCAGCGCGGCCTCGTCGTAGTAGCGGTAGCCATTTGCGCGCGTGCTGCTCGGGAGCAGCAGGCCGATGCTCTCGTAGTGCCGCAGCGTGCGCGAGGTCACGCCCGACTGCTTCGCCACCTCGCCGATCGACCACTCCATGACCGCATCCTCTCCCAGATCGTACGAGCGGCTCCCCCGATCTTCGGGAGAAGCGAACCGCTCGAGAACGACCCTAGAAGTTGACGCAACGTCAAGGTCAAGCCTCACGCTGAGAGGAAGTTCCTGACGACGTGGTCGAGGCCGCGCACCGTGAGGTCGATCGAGTCGAGGTCGAGGCGCTCGTTGGCGGAGTGGAAGCGGTTGCGCGCGACGGAGAAGGTCAGCTCGGGGCTGAGGATACCGAAGCCGAACGCGTTGGCGCCGTGCAGCCGGTAGAAGCGGGCGTCGGAGCCGCCGACGCCGAGGATCGGCGCGGGCTTCGCTCCGGGCACGAACTCGGCGAGGGTCTGCTCGATCTGCGTGTAGAGGCGGGTGGTCGTCGCCGATTCGTTGGCCGGCGAGAACCAGTCGCCCTCGACGCTGACGAGGCCGGAGAAATCGGCTGCGATCGCCGCGAGGTGTGCCGCGACGTCCTCCTCGGTGACACCGGGCAGCACGCGGATGTCGAGCGAGATCGACCCGCTGTCGGGAATCACGTTGACCTTCGAGCCAGCTTCGACGATCGTCACGGCGACGGTCGTGTGGGTCCAGGCGTGCACGAACGGGACGAGCTCACCCAGCTCGGGATGCGCGCTCAGCTCGTCGATGGCGTCGTCGATCGTGGCCGGGTCGGCGAGACGAGCGCTGAGTCCGGCGGGCAGTTCGAGCGCCGCAAGCGTCTCAAGCCACTGCTCGCTGATGCGCGGTGCCGGGGCCACGGCCTGCAGGCGATCGACGACCTTGGCGAGCGTCACGGCGGCGTTCGAGCGCCCCCAGGGAGCAGACGCGTGCGCCGCGTCGCCGCGCACGACGATGCGACGCGGAGCAGCGCCCTTCTCGCCGACGCCCACCGTGATGGCGGTGCTGCCGACTCCGCCGAGTCGCGCGCCGCCCCACTCGGTGAGCACGTTGTCTGCGGCGATCGTCGCCCAGTCGTTCTCGGAGAACCAGCCGACGCCAGCTCGGCTCCCCTGCTCCTCGTCGGCGACGGCCGCGAAGACGAGATCACCGGTTGGCGCGAATCCGCTCGTCGCGAACCGCTTGAAGATGACCGCGTACGAGGCGGTGAGGAACAGCATGTCGACGGCGCCTCGGCCCCACACTTCACCGTCGATGAGCTCACCCGAGTGCGGCGGATGCACCCAGTCGGCCGCCTTCACCGGAACGACGTCGGTGTGCCCGACAAGCGCCAGCGATTCCGCCGCGGGGTCCGTGCCCGCGAGACGAGCGACCACCGAGACGCGTCCCGGGAACGGCTCGACGCGCGTCAGCTCGACGCCGCTGCCGGCGAAGAACGCCTCGAGCACCGCTGCGGCGCGCCATTCGTTGCCGGAGGCGAGCGCGCCGTCGTTGACGGTCTCGGCGCGGATGAGCTGCTGCAGGAGGGCCACGGTCTCGTCGCGAAGCGAAGTCATGCCCTCATCCTGGGCGAAAGGCGGCGGGTCCGCGTGCTCGGGCGTTGCACGGGGTCACGTGGCCTGCCGGGTGCGACGCCGCAAGCGACGCGCTCGCCTATTCCCCGGCTGACGGCACGACGGCCGGCGCGGTGAACGCGACCTCACGCGCCCGCGGGCACCAGGTCCTCGACGACCGCCGGCAGTCCGAGGTTCTCGCGCAACGTGGTTCCCGGGTACTCGGTGCGGTACGAGCCACGCTCCTGCAGAGCTGGGATGAGCTCGTCGACGATGTCGTCGAGGCCGGACGGCACGAGGTACGGCGTCAGGTTGATGCCAGTGACCGCCCCGCTCCGGGCCAGCTCCGTGAGCGTGTCGGCGACCTCGTCGACGCTGCCGACGAATCCGCGCTGCGAGGACAGGTGGATGACGAAGTCGCGGATGGAGAGGCCGAGCGCTTCGGACTTCTCGCGCCACTGCTGCGCGAGCTCAAGCGCCTTCGCGTTCTGGAACGCGGTGCCACGGGTGCCGTCGGTGACGGCGACCACCGGGTCCTCGGTGGGCAGCGGTCCGTCTGGGTCGAGGTGCGAGAGATCCTTGCCCCAGAACTGCTCCAGATAGCGCAGGGACGTCGCGGGCGAGATCTGGTGCTCGCGCACCCAGCGCGCCTTCTCCTCGGCCTCCTTCGGCGTCCCGCCGACGACGATGGTCGCGCCGGGGAAGAATGCGAGCTCGTCGCGGGCACGACCGAACTTCGTGAGCCGCTCGCGCAGGTCGGCGGCAAACGCGGTCGCGCCCTCCAGCTCGGGATGCGCGGAGAAGATGACGTCGGCGTGCTCGGCGCCGAAGTCGCGCCCCTGGCTCGAGTCGCCGGCCTGGAACAGCACGGGCCGAGACTGCGGGCTCTGCGGGAGGACACGCTCGGAGACGAAGCGGATGAACTCGCCGTCGAAGTCGACGCCGCCCCGGTTCGCCCACAGCTGCTTGGCCGCCCGAACGAACTCAGCAGCGCGGTCGTACCGGTGCTCGTGGGCGAGGTGCCCGCCGCGGCGGAAGTTGGCGCCGGTCCACGCGTTGTCGGTCGTGACGATGTTCCACGCGGCGCGCCCCTCGCTAAGGAGGTCGAGGCTCGCGAGGCGGTACGCGAGGTCGGCCGGCTCGTTGTAGGTCGTGTTCTGCGTTGCGACGAGGCCGATCTTCTCGGTGATGGGGGCAAGCGCGGCGAGCTGAGTGATGCCATCCGGTCGCCCGGCCACGTCGTTGTCGTGGATCTTGCCGAGGTGCTCGCGCAGGCGAAGACCCTCGCCGAGGAAGAACGCCGAGAAGAGGCCGCGCTCAGCGGTCTGCGCGATGCGGCGGAACGACTCGAATTCGGTCTGTGAGCCGCTCTGCTCGCTCGACCAGATGGTCGTCGAGTTCACGCCCTGGAAGAAGACGCCGAACTGGATCTGGCCGGAGCCCTCGGCGCTCACCGATGGCCGAGTCGCGCCCGTGCTGTGCTGTGTCATCGTCGTGATCCTTCGCGTTCAGAGTGCCGTGGCGGCGTAGCGGTTGACGGGGTGCGCGAGCCCGAGGGCGTCCCGCAGATGCTCGCCGGACCGCGGCGAGGCGAAGACACCGGCGCGGCGCAGGCTCGGGAGCACGGCACGGCCCAGCTCCTGCACGTCGACGCCGAAGTCGGCCGGCAGCAGGCGCACGCCGTTCGCGAACGAGGCCACCTCGGTGATGAGCTCGGCGAGGCCAGCGGAGTCGCCCGAGTAGTGGATGCGCCCCGCCGCTTCGGTGTCAGACGCCCGGTTCCCGACACGTTCGACCGCAGCGCTTCCCCGCGCATCGAGCGCGAACGAGACCTCGACGACCGTGCGCTCGATTCCCTGGGTGTCCGCCTGCCCGGCGGCGGCACTCGCCTCGAGGACTGTTCGCTCGCGGATCAGCGCGACGTCGATGAGCTCAGGCGCGGCCGAGCCGGAGACCGCGAACGTCGGCAGGAGCCCCTGGTGCGGGCGCGGGATGATGGACGGCCCCTTCACGCTGAAGCGTGCGCCCTCGAAATCGGCATAGTGCAGCTTGTTGCGGTCGAGGTAGCGGCCCGTCGCCGTGTCGCGGATGACGGCGTCGTCCTCCCACGAGTCCCACAGGCGACCGAGCACCTCGATGGTGTCGTCGAGCTCGGCGCGGCGCGATTCCGGTCCGTGGAGCGGCGCCCGGTCGAACGCCGCGGCCTCGAGCGCGCCGCCGTCGACCTCGCCGATCCAGCCGGCTCGGCCGTGCGAGGCGTAGTCGAGGGTCGCGAGCTGCGTTGCGAGGTGGAACGGCTCGACCCCCGTGACACGCACGAGCGGGACGAGCCCGGTCGCGCCGGAGAGCGGGGCGGCGAACGCGGCCTGCGTGACCGCATCCAGTCGCGGAGCCGTCTCGCCGAGCTCGGGGAAGCCTGCGTCCTCGAACGTCGCGATCGTCACGCCGAAGCGCTCGAGGGCGGCGATCGCCGCGCGGATGCGGGTCGGGCTGACGCCTTCGCTGCCCGCTTCGACGGCGATGGCAAACGGCGGGTTCTCGTGAGTCATGCCTCGCAGACTAGGAACCGCGCATCACTGTGTGACGGCTGGCGCTTCACCTGCCGCCCCCGGAGGACTTCTGACGCAACACTGGATGCGCGCCCCGCGAAGTGAGGCGTACGGTACCTAGCGCGAGCACAAGCCCGCCCCACCCAGGAGCGGACCGCACGACCCCCGACCGTGGAAGGAGCATGAAGATGACACACACGACGACAGGCCTGAACTTCATGTGCCAGCAGCGCGTCGAGACGGGCAGGCTGGCGCCGCAATGAGCCTCGGGCTGCACACGTCGATCGGCAACGCCGTCCGTGTGACCACCACCCGAGCAGGCGCCGACCGCGTGGAGTTCCACGCCATCCCCTTCGACGGCACACGAGTCGTCGCCACCGCCACCCTCTCCGGCGACCTCGACGGAGTCGGCGCCGAGCTGGTCTTCGACGAGCTCTGGGTCGCGCCGGAGCTGCGCGGCAACGGCATCGGCACCCGAGTGACGCGGGCCGCCATCACGTGGGCCGACCTGCACCTCGCGACGGGCATCGACACGTACGTGGCCGAGGAGAACGTCGCCATGCAGCGCCTCCTCGAGCAGCTCGGCTTCGAGCGCCGCCCCGAGCTCGAGCACGGCGAAGAGGCGTGGACGCAGATCTTCGCGCTGTCTCTCGAACTTGCGGGGTAAGGGCCCAGACCGCCGGATTCCGGTCTCCAATCGCGGGGTTCCGGTCTCCGGTTTCCGGTTTCCGGTCTCGGGGTCAGATGTCGAGCGGCTGGCGTGGGCCCGGCGGGAGGGCGCCAACGATACTGCGATTGCCATCGCCGCGAACCCTCACGGATGCAGCGAGGCGTCAGCGGGCGTCATGCGCCAGGCCAGGAAGCGCACGGTCAGGCCGCTGCGAGACGGCGCGCAGCAGAACGGCCCGGCCTGAACACGCTCATCCGGAGCCAGCGGCGCCACTCGCACGAGCCGCCACGACTCAGCGTCGACTCGGGCGCGGATCGTGACCGCGTTGCCGGCGCGGCTCGCCCGCACCGTGACGCGGCGGCCACCCCAGTCGGGAACAGGCGCGAGCGACCAGTCCGACTCGCCCCTGGTCACGACCGCACCCAGCTGCTCCTGCCCGTCACTGAGCTCGATGCCGGCCTTGATCCACGTCGTCTCGTCGCTCCGCAGGAAGATGCCCGCCTGGTCGAACTGCTCGCTGAAGTCGACGAGGAACTCCACCTCGACGGCGGAATCCTGCTCGAGGTCACTCAGGAGCGCATGCTCGGTGTCGTGGATGAACCCGTAGGAGGTTGTGCGCCAGGCGTCGCTGCCCTCGACGGCCGTGACGAGGAGGTCGCCGTCGACGACTTCTGCGGACACCGGCTCGTTGGTCCACTGCCCGTCGTTCCAGGGCAGGTTCGTGACGCTCTGCGTGTTCATGACTGTCATCCAATCAGTCCCCGCGAGGTCTGCGCTCAGCTGACCGGCTCGAGCGGCTGCACTGGGCCGGCCCCGCACCTGCCGACGACCACCAGGGCCGGACGCGTCACGTTGTTCTCGGGATCGTCTTCCCAGGTGAGCGCGAGGGCTGCGCGTTCGAGGACGCCGCTCGAGCCGTTCCGGCTCGTCGTGCCGCCGGACGCCTCGACCTCGAACGAGGTGATTCCCTTGGAGCCGGCGACAACAAGCACGTCCACGCCGTCGTCACGCAGCCACTTCGCGGCGATGACGGGAAGTTGCGGCGCCCCGTTCACGGGACTCGCGACGGGACCTGCACCGAGCAGCGTCGGATCGTCGTCGTCGCGTGTTGCGACGACCACCGCCCAGAGGACACCGGACCCGCTCCCCTGGCTCTCGAGGTGCGCCACCTCGACGAGCGAAAGCGGGGCGCCGGACGGCATGGTCTGGTCGTCGAGGATCGAGGCGCGCAGACGGCGGCCCTTCTCCTCCTCCCGAGCCGTGATGATGCCCCGCGAGAGCGCCGCGAATCTCGCGTTCCCCCGCTCAGCGTCGATGACGGCGGACCAGTCCCCGTCGGCGTCCTCCGTCTGCAGGAGCGTGAGGCCCGAGCTGGGATGCACGTAGGCGAAGCCCTCGACCACGTCGATCCCCGAACCGCCCGCATCCGGGATCCGCAGCAGCGAACGGGTTGCGAGCAGAAGGAGTCCGTCCGAGGTGGATGTCTCACCGAGCGAGGGAGCCGCCCCCGCGGCGAAGGTGACGGTCTCGAGTGACGTGCCCCGCTGCATCCGCTCGTTGAAGAGCAGCACGCCCGTCGCGACGGTGAAACCGCGCTCGTAGCGGGCCGTCGCGATCGAGGAGGTGCCGAGCACCGAGTAGGCCGTGTCGTCGCCGCTGCCCGCGCCGTCGAGCGGGCGGACGAGCGCGGCGACCGCGTTGTCCGATCGGAGGATCACGAGCCGCGCGGAGAACGAGGCGCGCACGGATGAGGTGCCGACCTTCGTCGAGTCGACGTCTCCCGCCCAGAGGAGCTCGATGGCCTGCCCCTCCGGGAGTTGAAGGGTGTCGCCGTCGGCATAGTCGCGCCAGGCATCGGCCGCAGCAACCAGTGGCCGTTGCTCGTCGAGCTTCGCCTCGGCACCACGGGTCGGGTAGCCGGGGAGCGTCGACTCGCTCACCACGTCCGTCGAAGAGGTGTCACCGTCACCGGTGAAGGCGAGGACCACCCAGCCCGCGGCGAGCGCCAGCAGCACGACGATCGCACCGATCGTCAGCATGCGCGCGCGGCGGGACGGCAGCGGAACGTCTGCGTCAGCCGCGGCGGACTCGCCCATGCCCAATCCCTCGCCTAGCTCCGGGGCACCGACCTCGTTGTGGTGCTGTCCTCGTAGTCTGCACGAGTCCCCGCGAAGATGCGGCGAAATGGCGGAGATCTCAGCCGGTGCGCGTCAGGCCCGAGGCCCGAAGAGCTCTCGTCGTCTGGCTCCTCGCTGACGCAGGCCTCAGGCCTCGGGCTGCCAGGCCTCCGCGAGGCGCACGTAGTCGTCGATGCCGACCGTCTCACCGCGGGCCGTCGGGTCGATCCCCGATGCCTCCAGGACGAGGGAGGTCGCCGCTGCGTTCTCGCCGAGCAGCGGGGAGAGCGCCTGTCGCAGCATCTTGCGCCGCTGCCCGAAGGCGGCGTCGACGATGCGGAACACCTTGCGGCGCAGCTCCTCGGAGCCGCGCGGTGTGTCACGCTCCGTGTAGGAGATGAGGATGGAGTCGACGTTCGGCACAGGCCAGAACACCTTGCGACCCACGAGGCCGGCGCTCGTCCAGGAGCCATACCAGGCGGCCTTCACGCTCGGCGATCCGTAGACCTTCGAGCCGGGGCCCGCGACGATGCGCTCCCCCACCTCGGCCTGCACCATGACAACGCCGCGTTCGAGCGACGGCAGCCGCTCGAGGAGGTGCAGCAGCACGGGCACGGACACGTTGTACGGCAGGTTCGCGACAAGCGCGACCGGTTCGCCCGGCACATCCTGCACCTGGAGGGCGTCGGAGACGATCACGTCGAGCTGCGCGCCGGGCGCGTGGTCGGCGACCGTCTGCGGCAGTCGGGCGGCGAGGCGCTCGTCGATCTCGATGGCGGTGACGCTCGCGCCCGTCTCGAGCAGGCCGAGCGTCAGCGATCCGAGACCGGGCCCGACCTCGAGGATGTGCTCGCCGGGGCGGACCTTCGCGGTCTGCACGATGCGCCGCACCGTGCCGGGGTCGTGCACGAAGTTCTGCCCGAGCTTCTTCGTGGGGGTCACGTCGAGCTCGGCTGCGAGCTCGCGGATCTCGTTGGCGCCAAGCAGGCTCACGCTCATGCGGAATCTCTCTGGGTGGATGCGGCGGCGGGTGCGTCGCCCGACAGGTTCCAGCTGCCGTAGACAGCCTCGGTATTCGCGCTGATCTGCGCGCTGAGCTCGTCGACCGGCACGTCGAGGTGCTCGGCCATCGCTCGCAGCGTCACGGGGATGAGGTAGGGCGCGTTCGGGCGTCCACGGAATGGGACGGGGGTGAGGAATGGCGCGTCGGTCTCCACGAGGATGCGGTCGAGGGGCGTCACCGTGAGCGCCTCCCGCAGCGTGGCCGCGTTCTTGAACGTCACCGTCCCGGCGAACGAGAGGTACCACCCCTCGTCGGCCGCGATGCGGGCCATGTCGGCGTCACCGGAGAAGCAGTGGAAGACAGTGCGCTCCGGGGCACCGACGCGCTTGAGCGTCGAGATGACGTCGTCGTGCGCGTCCCGGTCGTGGATCTGCATGGCGATGCCGTGCCGCTTCGCGAGCTCGATGTGCCGCTCGAACGCGTCGACCTGCAGCAGCTGGTCAGCTTTCTCCGGCGTGCGGAAGTAGTCGAGCCCCGTCTCGCCGATGGCGCGCACGCGCGGCTCGGCCGCGAGGCGGTCGATCTCGGCGATTGCCTCGTCGAGGGTGCCAGCTGCGGCGAGCTCGGGCACCACGTTCGGGTGCAGGGCCACCGCGGCGAGCACTCGCTCGTTCGTCGCGGCGATGCGGGCCGACCACCGGCTCGAGGGCATGTCGTTCCCGACCTGGACGACGCCCTTCACTCCCGCAGCGACGGCGGCGTCGAGGTGCTCGTCGAGCGACAGGCGCTCGTCCTCCTCGCCGTCCTCGATCTCGAGGTGCGTGTGGTTGTCGTAGCAGGGCACATCCAGCGCCTCGGGGTACGGCGGGTAGGCGAGGACGCGCGTGTGCCCCGACTCGCTCGTCGCCGAGCGGCGGCGCAGCTTCTCGGCCGCCCGCTCCGCCTCGCCCTGCTGGGCTTCGCCCTGCTGGCCCTGCTGCGACTCGGGCACCGTCAGCGCTGGACTTCCTGCTCGATGCGCGGGAAGAGCGGCGGCAGCTCGCTCAGCGGTCGCGAGCCGACCAGCGCGTAGGCGTTGGCGATGCGGGTCGAGGCGAGCTCGCCCTCGCCGCCGATCGCGGACCACAGCTTCTCGGCGGCGATCGGGATGAACGGGTTGAGGAGCACGGCGAGGTGGCCGAGGCAGCGGGTCGTCACCTCGAGCACCGCGGCGAGGCGAGCGCGCCCCTCGTCGCCCTGCTTCGAGAGCGCCCACGGCTCCTGCTCCGTGATGTAGCCGTTGAGCGCATCCACGAGCCGCCAGATGTGCGCGAGCGCACCATCGATGTCGAAGGCGAGCATCGCCTCGTCGGCCTTCACCGCGACGTCGGTCGCGAGGTCGATGATGACCTGCTCGGAGTCGAGGAGCGTCGACTGCTCCGGCACGACACCGTCGAAGTACTTGTTGACCATGGCGATGACGCGGGAGGCCAGGTTGCCGAAGCCGTTCGCGAGCTCGGACTGGTAGCGGGCCGACAGGTCCTCCCACGAGAACGAGCCGTCCTGGCCGAAGTGGATGGCGCGCAGGAAGTAGTAGCGGAACGCGTCGGAGCCGAAGACGTCGGTGATCTCGGTCGGCGCGATGCCCGTGAGCTTCGACTTCGACATCTTCTCGCCGCCGACGAGCAGCCAGCCGTGCGCGAAGATGCCGGCAGGAACCTGGAGTCCGGCGGCCATGAGCATGGCGGGCCAGATGACGGCGTGGAAGCGGAGGATGTCCTTGCCCACGACGTGGTGCGCGGGCCAGAGCTTCTCGAGCTCCGACTCGTCGTCGCCGTAGCCGATGGCGGTGATGTAGTTGAGCAGCGCGTCGAACCACACGTAGACGACGTGCGACTCGTCCCACGGCACCTTCACGCCCCAGTCGAACGTGGTGCGGGAGATCGAGAGGTCGCGGAGGCCCGAGCGCACGAACGAGATGACCTCGTTGCGCGCCGACGAGGGCTGGATGAACTCGGGGTTCTCCTCGTAGAGCGCGAGCAGGCGCTCCTGGAAGTCGCTGAGCTTGAAGAAGTAGTTCTGCTCCTGCAGCAGCTCGAGCGGCTTCGAGTGGATGGCGCAGACCTTCTCGCCCTCGTACTGGCCGGTGCCGGCGACGATCTCCGACTCGGGCTTGAACTCCTCGCAGCCGACGCAGTAGAGCGCCTCGAACTCGGCGTCGTAGATGAAGCCGGCGTCGTTGAGCTTCTGCAGGAAGCGCTGCACGCGCGTCTCGTGACGCTCGTCGGTCGTGCGGATGAAGTCGTCGTTCGAGATGTTCAGGGTCTCGAGCATGGGCTTCCACGCCTCGCTGACGAGCTTGTCGGCCCACGCCTGCGGGGTGACGTTGTTCGCGAGCGCCGAGCGCATGATCTTCTGGCCGTGCTCGTCGGTTCCCGTGAGCAGCCATGTCGTGTCACCGCGCTGGCGGTGCCACCTGGCGAGCGCGTCGACGGCGACCTCCGTGTACGCGTGACCGATGTGGGGAACGTCGTTGACGTAGAAGATCGGTGTCGTGATGTAGAACGATTCGCCGGAAGCCATGGAGATCATCCTATTGTCGGCTGGGCCCTGTTACGACGCGAGGTGCCCCTGGTAGAGGTCGCGCTTGCTCATGCCCGTCTCCGTGGCGACCTGCGCGGCCGCCTCCTTGAGGCGCATCCCGCCTGCCACGAGGTCGGCGACCATCGCCTGCGCGCCGGCGGCGTCGACGACCGCGGGTGCCGCCCCCTCGACGACGATCACGATCTCGCCGCGCACGCCCTCCTCGGCCCAGGGCACGAGCTCGGCCGCCGTGCCGCGCTTGACTTCCTCATAGAGCTTCGTCAGCTCGCGGCACACCGCGATGCGGCGGTCGGCCGGCCAGATCGCGGCCATGTCGGCGAGCGTCCTCGCCAAGCGGTGCGGCGACTCGAACAGCACGACCGTGCGCGGCTGGTTCGCGAGGGATCGGAGGAACGTCTCCCGCTCCCCCGCCTTGCGCGGCAGGAAGCCGTCGAACGTGAAGCGGTCGGTGGGCAGCCCCGAGATCGCGAGCGCCGTGATGACGGCGCTCGGGCCGGGCACACTGGTGACGGTCACCCCCTCCTTCGCCGCGAGCGCGACGATCGGGTACCCGGGGTCGGAGATGCCCGGCATCCCGGCGTCGCTCACGAGCACGACGTCGGAGTCGCGCGCCTGCTCGACGATCGTCTTGGCCAGCTCGTCCTCGTTGTGCTCGTGCAGGGCGACGAGCCTCGGACGGTTCTCGACCCCGAGCATCCCGAGCAGCTTCGCCGTCGACCTGGTGTCCTCGCACGCCACGAGAGACGCGTTCTTGAACGTGTCGATGAGACGCGCCGAAGCGTCACCGAGGTTCCCGATGGGGGTGCCCGCGAGGATGATCATGGCTGCGATCCTCCCACGCGCTGGGCGCATGGCCCCCTACGATTGCTTGCGTGAGCGAGCAAGCAGAGACCGGAACCCCAGACGAGGCGGCCACGTCCCCCGCGGCGGCTGCCCCCGCGACGGCTCAGGTCGAGGCTCCGGCGGCCGACTCCGCTTCGCCAGCGACGGATCCTGCCCCGAGGGCCCAGGTCGAGCGAGGCTCGGTCTTCGACGACCTCTGGGCCCGCGTCACCAGCACGCCGCGACTCCGCGTGCGCACCGAGTGGATCCTCCTCGGCATCGTCACGCTGCTCGCCGCCGTCCTGCGGTTCTGGAACCTGGGCGGCGCGCACTACCTGATCTTCGACGAGACGTTCTACGTGAAGGACGCGTGGACGCTCCTCAACCTCGGCTACGAGGCCGAGTGGCCCGACAACCCGAACGACGCGTTCAACGCGGGCGACCCGAACGGCTACACGACCGACCCGTCGTACGTCGTGCATCCGCCGCTCGGCAAGTACATCATCGGGCTCGGGATGCTCGTCTTCGGCGCCGACAACCCCTTCGGCTGGCGGTTCGGCGTGGCCCTCGTCGGCACCCTCGCCGTGCCGCTCCTATGGGTCATCGCGAAGAAGCTGTTCCGCTCGCCCGTGCTCGCCACCATCGGCGCCGGCATGCTGGCCATCGACGGGCACGCGATCGTCATGTCGCGGGTGGGGATCCTCGACGGCATCCTCATGTTCTTCGTGCTGCTGGCCTTCCTGTTCGTGCTGCTCGACCGCGACGACCAGCGGCGCAAGCTGCGCTCCAAGATCATGGCGTGGCGCGCCGAGGAGGGGCTCGAGGGCGAGCCCGTTCCGACGAAGGCCACGACCACCTCGCGCGCCCCGGATGTGAAGCCGGTGGGCCCCGACTGGGGGCCGCGCCTCTGGTGGCGCCCCTGGCTCATGGCCGCCGCCGTCACCCTCGGCGCCGCCTCCGCCGTCAAGTGGTCGGGCCTCTACTTCCTCGCCGCCTTCTGCGTCTACACGCTCGTCGTCGACATGATCGAGCGCAAGCGACTCGGCGTGACGTTCTGGGGGTCGGCCGCGATCCTCCTGCAGGGCCCCGTTTCGTTCATCCTGACCGTGCCCCTTGCCGTGCTCACCTACCTCGCCACGTGGACCCGCTGGCTCACGACGACCGGTGGCTTCTACCGCGACTGGGCCGAGCAGGCAGGCAACGCCTGGACGGGGCTCCTGTCCTGGGTGCCGCTCCCCCTGCAGAGCCTCTGGCACTACCAGGTGGAGGCGTACAACTTCCACCGCGGCCTGAGCGCCGAGCACCCGTACCAGTCGGGGCCGCAGGAGTGGCCGTTCCTCATCCGCCCGACCGCGTTCAGCTACATCTACAGCGGCAAGGGTGACGGCTCCGGCTGCGACGTCAATCAGTGCGTCGAGGCCATCACGTCGATCTCGAACCCGATCATCTTCTGGTTCGGCACCGTGTCGATCCTGTTCCTGATCATCATGTGCTTCCTGCGGCCGAAATGGCAGTACTTCGCGATCCTCGTCGGGTACGGCGCCGGCTACTTCCCTTGGCTCGCCTACCTCGAGCGCCAGGCCGTCTTCCACTTCTACGCGATCGCGTTCCTGCCGTTCATGATCCTCGCGTCGCTCGTGGTGGTCCAGACGATCGCCGGCGACCGGGAGACGCCGCGCACGTCTCGGACGATCGGCGTCTCCGCGGTCGGGGTGCTGCTCGTCATCATGGCGCTCGTCTCAGTGCTGTTCTGGCCCGTGTGGACCGGGCAGATGATCTCGACCTCCTACTGGTCGCTGACCCACTGGCTGCCCAGCTGGCGGTAGCGGCGGCTCAGGGGATGAGGCGGTCGGCGCGATAGTGCTCGAAGAGGTCGGCGAAGGCCTGGTCGGTTCGGCGGAAGCTGAGGAAGCCGGCGTCGCGGCTCTTGCCCATGTCAGTGACGACCTCCATCTCGCGGCCGAGATCGGCGTCGGTGTGCCACCAGGATGCGAGCCGCGAGATGTCGGACTCGACGAGGTCGTGGTCGGCGACGACGGCCGGCCAGTGCTGCTCGAGCTGCGCCATCTGCACCTCGAGCGGGCGCGCCACGCCCTCGAACCCGACGACCTGCTCCGCCGGGACCCCGAGCAGCTCCGCCAGGCGCGGCCACATCCACCGCCAGCGGAAGATGTCGCCGTTCACGATGTTGAACGCCTCGTTCTGGCCGGCAGGCTCGGTGGACGCCCACACCATCTGCTCGGCGAGGACTCCCGCATCCGTCATGTCGGTGAGGCCGTTCCACTGCGCCTCGCTGCCGGGGAACACGAAGGGCACGCCGAGGTGCTTCGTGAGCGCGGCCTGCACGGCGATCGTCAGGCCCATGTTCATGGCGTTGCCGACGGCGTGCCCGATGACGGTGTGCGAGCGATGCACCGACCAGGTGAACTGCTGGCGGGCGGCCGCGGCGAACAGCTCGTCCTCCTGCGCGTAGTGAAAGTTCGGGGTGTCGAGCCGCTCGGACTCCTCGCGGAACGGGGTGTCCGGCATCTCGCCAGCCGCATACGCCTCGAATGGGCCCAGGTAATGCTTGAGTCCGGTGACCAAGGCCGCGTGCTGCACGGGCGCGTGCGCCAACGCGGCCAGGAGGTCGCGGACCATGGCGCCGTTCACGGCGATGTTCTCCGCCTCCGTCGCCTGGCGCTGCCACGCGGTGAAGAAGACATGCGTCGGGGTCTCGGAAGCCAGCGCCGCCTTGAGGCTCACGGGGTCGCGCAGGTCGGCGGCGATGCCCCGCACCCTGTCGGTGCTCGCGGCGCTGCGCGAGAGCGCGAGCACCTCCCAGCCGTCCTCGGTCAGGCGATCCACGAGGGCCGAGCCGGTGATCCCGGAGGCTCCCACGACGAGCGCGGTCTTCTGCGTTTCGGTGGTGTCGTTCGAGTTCGAGGTCATCAGGGGTGCAACGAGGCGGCGAGGGTCGATATTCCAGGACCAGCAAGCCCAGACAGGCGGAGACCTAGGCTGGGCCCGTGACAGATCCCGCGCTCCCTCCCGACCCCGACACGCTGCATCCCATCGAGGGTCAGGACCGCGTTGTCCTGCTCAAACCGCTCATCACAAGCCCGCTCATCAGCGTCGGAGACTTCACCTACTCCGACGACCCCGACGACCCGACATCGTTCCAGACGCGCAACGTGCTCCACCACTACGGGCCCGAGCGTCTGATCATCGGCAAGTTCTGCGCGATCGCGGCGGGCGCCCGGTTCATCATGAACGGCGCCAACCACCGCATGTCGGGACCGTCAACCTACCCGTTCCCGATCATGGGCGGCTCGTGGGCGCAGCACCTCGACCTCGTCACCGACCTGCCGAACCGGGGCGACACCGTCATCGGCAACGACGTCTGGATCGGCGGCGACGTCACGATCATGCCGGGCGTGCGCATCGGGCACGGGGCGATCATCTCCACTGCGTCGGTGATCACGAAGGACGTGCCCGACTACGGGATCGTCGGCGGCAACCCGGCCACGCTCATCCGCCGGCGCTTCGACGACGCCGACATCGAGGCGCTGATCGACGTCGCCTGGTGGGACTGGCCGATCGAGACCATCACCGAGCACGTCCGGGTCATCGCCGACGGTTCAGTGAGCGACCTCGCGGCGATCGCTCGCGGTCTCGACTAGACGGCCGAGTCGTCGCAGGGCGCCTCCCGGCCCGAGCACCGGCTCCGGATGCTGCTTCCGGTCCCTCGCGGAACGAGGTGAAGCACTCCTCGGCGACGCGTCGTCGTCACCCCCGTCAGGCGGTCTCCACCTGGCGCAGCACGTCGGCGTCAAGGGCCGCGAGCGCGACGACCTTGTACCCCTCCGACTCGAAGAAGATCGTCGCACGGTCCTCCTCCACGCTGACGACCGTGCCCGGTCCCCATTCGCGGTGCTCGACGCGTTCGTCGACGGACAGCGGCGCGTCAGGAGCGCTCTCGACGCCCGAGCCCGCGTCGCGGGGGCCGCCGGCGCCCGCAGCGTCCGAAGCGACTCCGGCATCTCCCGCGGCCTCGCGCCGCTCGCAGCCGTCGCAGTTGCCGCACCACTCCGGCCCGTCCACCCCGAAGTAGTCGAGCAGCACCCGACGGCGGCACTGCGACTCCTCCGCGTAGGCGCGCATCATCGAGAGGCGCGATTCGGCGATGCGCCCCCTGGCGGCGACCGCATCCTTGACGGCCCGAACGACAACATCGACTCGGGTCTTGCGCAGCGGACGCACTCCGTCGGCCGTATCGACGAGCTCCGCGTCCACCAGCTGGTTGAGGAGCCTCGAGACGGTTCTGGCGGGCCGATCGACGGCCTCGGCGAGCTCTCGAACGCTGGCGCCCGGCTTGCGCTTGATGGCGCGCCAGAGGTCCTGCAACCCGGCCTTGTCGACCGAGCGCTTCGCGAAGAAGCGCCGTAGCGCGAGGTCCTCGACGCGGTAGTGCAGCACGGCCGTCGCCGGCTCGCCGTCGCGGCCCGCGCGCCCCACCTCCTGGTAGTAGGCGTCGAGCGACTCCGTCGTCGCGGCGTGCAGCACGAAGCGAACGTCACCCCGGTCGATGCCCATGCCGAACGCGGAGGTCGCGACGACCACGTCGAGCTCGCCGTCGCGCCACCGATCCTGGACCGCTCGGCGCTCGGCGACCTTGAGCCCTGCGTGGTAGGCGGCGACGTGGCGGCCTTCCGAGGCGAGCTCCGCCGCGTATTCCTCGGTCTCCCGGCGCGAGGCCACGTAGATGAGGCCGGGGGCGGTCCAGCTGCGCGCCTCCAGGATGATGGCGGCCCGCTTGTCGTCCTCGCTCTCGTGACGTTGCACCACGAGACGGATCTCCGGGCGGTCGACGCCGTGCACCTGCACATCCGGGTCCTGCATCCGCAGCCGCTCGACAATCTCTGCCCTCACGGGCTTCGAGGCCGTCGCGGTCATCGCGAGCACCGGCGGGTCGCCGAGTGCTGAGCGCACGTCGCCGAGCCGCAGGTAGTCCGGCCGGAAATCGTGCCCCCAGGAGGAGACGCAGTGCGCCTCGTCCACGACGAGCAGCGACACGTCCTGCGCCGCGAGCCGGGCGACGTTGTCCTCGTCCGCGAGCTGCTCGGGCGCGAGGAGCACGTAGAGCGATCCACCCTCGTCGATGCGCTCCCAAGCGCGAGCCACGGCGGCAGCGCCCCGAGAGGAGTTGATGGCGACGACGTCCGGGGCATCCGGGGCGGCCTCGATCGACGCGCGCTGGTCCGCCTGCAGGGCGATGAGCGGCGAGACCACGAGGACGATGCCGCCGCGCGCAGCGCCCGCGACCTGGTAGACCGCGGACTTCCCACCACCGGTCGCGAGCACGAGCAGCGTGTCGCGTCCCGCGGCCGCCGAGCGGATCGCGTCGCTCTGGCCGGGGAGGAATGACTCCCACCCGAACCGCTCCCGCGCGATGCGCTCGATGGTGTCGTGAGCAGGTGCGGGGGAACTCATGCTCTCGACGGTATCGACGACGAACTCGGTGGCGACGTCGCTTGACAGGCCCCCTGGTTCGTGCCGCCCCGACTCGCTGGAGCCACCCCAGAGATGCCGGTTCCTGCCGCCAGGAGCCAGCATTCCCCGTGTGGATGCGGCGCGCACGCGAGACGGCCGGCGTCCCCTGAGGGAGCGCCGGCCGTCTTGTTGCCTGCTGGAGGCTAGTTCACCTCGTTGGGGTGCGCCGCGACGCGACCCTCTTCGCCGCGCTCGAGCGCCGTGATGGCGTCGTACTCGGCGCCGGACAGCTCGAAGTCGAAGACCTGAGCGTTCTCGACCATGCGCTCACGCGACGTGGTCTTCGGGAACACGATGTTGCCCTTCTGGATGTGCCAGCGGATGACGACCTGTGCGGGCGTCTTGCCGTGTGCATCCGCTGCGGCCTTGACGGGCTCGAGCTCGAAGAGCGGGTACTTGGCCTGGCCGAGCGGGCCCCACGCCTCGGTCTTGATGTCCTCGGCCTGCAGGTAGGCGTCGAGCTCCGGCTGCTGGAAGATCGGGTGCTGCTCGATCTGGTTGACGACCGGCTTCACGCCCGTTGCGGAGATGATGTCGCGCAGGTGCGACTCGAAGAAGTTGCACACGCCGATCGACGTGGTGAGACCGGCCTGCTGCAGCTCGACGAGCGCCTCCCAGCTCTCGACGTACTTCTTCTGCTTCGGCGTCGGCCAGTGGATGAGGTAGAGGTCGGCCTTCTCGAGGCCGAGGCGCTCGAGGCTCGCGTCGATCGCGGCGCGGGGCGTGTCGCGTCCCTGCTCGTCGTTCCAGAGCTTCGTGGTGATGTAGAGCTCTTCGCGCGGAATGCCCGACTTCGCGATGGCGCGGCCCACGCCCTCCTCGTTGCCGTAGATCTTCGCGGTGTCGATGTGGCGGTACCCGACCTCGAGGGCGTCGGAGACGATGCGCTCGGTCTCCGCCGGGTCGACCTTGAAGACGCCGAAGCCGAGCTGGGGGATGCTGGTGCCGTCGTTGAGGGATACGTTTGGGATCTGCAATGCGGTCATTCCACAGTTTTACCAAGCGTGTGCAACTAAAGCGAGTTGGCGAGCGACGCTGGAAGCGAACGAGCGCGGATCGCGACCGCTGAGTGGCCGGTGCGGGGCACATTCGCAAGCCACCTGGCAATAGACTGAACTGCTCATGACTACGACGCCCCTCGAGATCTCCTACCCGCCGGAGCTGCCCGTCAGCCAGATGCGGGACGAGATCCGCGACGCCATCGCCGCCAACCAGGTGGTCATCGTCGCGGGCGAGACCGGCTCGGGCAAGACGACGCAGCTGCCGAAGATCTGCCTCGAGCTCGGGCGCACCATGATCGGGCACACGCAGCCGCGACGCATCGCGGCGCGCACGATCGCCGAGCGCATCGCCGATGAGCTCGGCGGCGACATCGGCGGGCTCGTCGGCTACCAGGTCCGCTTCACCGACGAGGTGTCGGCCGAGACGCGCGTCAAGCTCATGACCGACGGCATCCTCCTCAACGAGATCCACCGCGATCGCCTGCTGCGCAAGTACGACACGATCATCATCGACGAGGCGCACGAGCGCAGCCTCAACATCGACTTCCTCCTCGGCTATCTGAAGACGCTCCTGCCGAAGCGCCCCGACCTGAAGGTCATCATCACGTCGGCGACGATCGACCCGGAGTCGTTCTCGAAGCACTTCAACGACGCCCCCATGATCGAGGTCTCGGGCCGCACCTTCCCCGTCGACGTGCGCTACCGGCCGCTCGTCGCGGACGCGCCGCTCCCCGGTGAAGAGGACGAGGACGCGGCCCCGCAGACTTCGGAGCGCGACATGTTCGAGGGCATCGTGGATGCGCTCGACGAGCTCGACCGCGACCTGCCGGGTGACGTCCTCGTGTTCCTCTCGGGCGAGCAGGAGATCCGGGATGCGCAGGACGCGATCCGCGCGCACGTCGCGCGCGACCGCCGCCCCGAGTCCACCGAGGTGCTCCCACTCTTCGGGCGCCTCTCCTCCGCCGAGCAGCACCGCGTGTTCGAGTCGAAGCGCCCACCGGGCGTGCGGCGGCGTGTGGTGCTCGCGACGAACGTCGCCGAGACGAGCCTCACGGTGCCGGGCATCGTGGCCGTCATCGACACGGGCACCGCGCGCATCTCCCGCTACTCGACGCGTGCCAAGGTGCAGCGCCTCCCCATCGAGGCAATCTCGCAGGCCTCCGCCAAGCAGCGCTCCGGCCGCGCGGGCCGCACCTCGGCGGGCGTCGCGATCCGCCTCTACTCCGAGGCGGACTTCGACCGCCGCCCCGAGTTCACCGAGCCCGAGATCCTCCGCACGAACCTCGCGAGCGTGCTCCTGCAGATGCTCGAGCTCGGCCTCGGCGCCCTCTCCGAGTTCCCGTTCCTGCAGCCGCCGGACGCACGCGGCATCAAGGACGGCACCGACCTGCTCAGCGAGCTCGGCGCCGTCGAGCCCGGCAAGGCCAGCCAGGGGAAGAGCAGCCAGCTGCGGCTCACGAAGATCGGCCGCAGCCTCGCCCGCCTGCCCATCGACCCCCGCTTCGGGCGCATGGTCATCGAGTCGAAGCAGCACGACGTGAGCCGCGAGGTGCTCATCATCGTGGCCGGCATGACGGTGCAGGACATCCGCGAGCGGCCGCTCGACCACCGGCAGAAGGCCGACGAGCTGCACGCCCGCTTCCGCGATCCGACCAGCGACTTCCTCACGCTCGTGAACCTCTGGAACTATCTCGAGGAGCAGAGCCACGAGCTCGGCTCGAGCGCGTTCCGGCGCAAGTGCCGCGACGAGTTCATCAACTTCGTCCGATTCCGCGAATGGCAGGACGTCTTCCGGCAGCTGCGTCAGCTCGCCGGCCCCATCGGGCTCAAGGTGCAGCGGCCCGCCGCCGGCCAGGTGCAGGAGCCAGGCGCCCTCGCCGATGCCATCCACCGCTCCATGCTCGCCGGCCTCCTCAGCCACATCGGCATCCGCGACGAGCTGAAGCGCGACTACGCGGGAGCCCGCGGCACGCGCTTCCAGATCTTCCCCGGCTCGGGCCTCGCGAAGGCGAAGAAGCAGCCGGACGTCGTCATGGCCGCCGAGCTCGTCGAGACGAGCCGCCTCTTCGCGCGCACCGTCGCCAAGATCGATCCGGCCTGGGCCGAGGTGCTCGCGCGGGATCTCGCGAAGCGGAACCACTCCGACCCGCACTGGGAGAAGAAGCAGGGCTCCGCCGTCGCGATCGAACGCGTGACCCTCTACGGCGTGCCCATCGTCCGCGGACGCACGGTGCAGTTCTCGAAGATCGACCCCGCCTGGTCGCGCGACCTGTTCATCCGCCACGCCCTCGTCGAGGGCGACTGGAACGGCCGCCACAGCTTCGACTCGAAGAACCGGGCGCTACGCAAGAGCCTCGCCGACCTCGAGGAGCGCACCAGGTCGCGCGGCGCGTACTCCGACGACGAGGACGCCGTCTTCGAGTTCTACGACGAACGGCTCCCCCGCGACGTCGTCTCGCAGTCCACATTCGAGAAGTGGTGGCAGGGCGCGCAGAAGCAGACCCCGCAGCTGCTCACCATGACGCGGGCGGATGTGCTCGGCGAGGAGCACGCCGACCCCGACGAACAAGGTGCCGGGTTCCCGACCGAGTGGAAGCAGGGTGACCAGCGGCTGCGCCTCAGGTACCGCTTCGACCCGGGCGCACCAGATGACGGCGTGACCGTCAACATCCCGCTGCCCCTCCTGTCCCGACTCGACGACCGCGGCTTCGACTGGCAAGTGCCCGGCATGCGCCGCGAGCTCGTCATCGCGCTGCTGAAGTCGCTGCCGAAGGCGACCCGTCGAAACTTCGTGCCCTCCGCCGACTGGGCCGACAAGCTGCTCGGCGAGCTCGGCGAGGCCAGGCCGGACCTCGGCCAGGAGGTTCCTGGCGACTTCGACGACACGCTCCGGCAGATCATGCAGCGGCAGGCGGGCATCCGCTTCGACGTCTCCGAGTTCGACTGGAGCCGTGTGCCGTCGCACCTGCGCGTGCGCTTCCGCGTGCTCGACGACCGCGGCCGCGAGCTCGGCACGGGTGAAGACCTCAAGACGCTGCAGGACAAGCTCAAGAAGGCGTCGGAGGCGTCGGTGCTGCGCGCCACGCAACAGGTCGCCGCACCGGCCCGACCAGGGAACGGCGTGCGCGAGGCCGGCTCGGTGCCCGCGCAGAGCGCGTCGACGGCGGAGCTCCGCTACGACCAGCACGGGCTCACCGAGTGGCCGCTCGACGAGATCCCAGAGCTCATCGACATCAAGCGCAAGCACGGCGTCATCCGCGCCTACCCGTCGCTGGCCGTCGTCAAGGGCAGCATCGACCTGCGCCTCGTGACGACCCCTGAGGACCAGGCACGCGAGCATCCGGTCGGCGTCGCCGCCCTGCTCGCCGCGTCGGTGCCCTCCCCCGCGAGCTACGTGCAGGAGCACCTGACGGCGAAGGAGAAGCTCGCCCTCGCGACGAGCCCGTACCACTCGACACCGGCGCTCTTCAACGACATCGTCGCCGCGCTCGCCCAGGATGCGGTTGCCGCGTACTCCGTGGAGCACGGCGGGCCCGTGCGCACGCGTGCGGCCTTCGACGAGCTGCGCGAAGCCTTCAACGCGACGCTCGTCGACCGCATGTTCGCGCAGACGAAGCTCGTCTCCGAGGTGCTCGACCGCTTCCGCGAAGCCAACAAGGCGCTCAAGTCGGCCAACCACATCTCGGTGCTGCCATCGCTCGCCGACGCCAGGTCGCAGCTCCAGGCGCTTGTGTACCCGGGGTTCGTGTCGAAGACGGGCGTCGCGCGCCTCGCGCACCTGCCCCGCTACCTGCGCGCGCTCACGTACCGCCTCGAGCGGGTGCTCAGCCACTCGAGCATCGAGCGCGCTGGGCTCATGCAGGTCGAGCAGGCCACGGCGCTGTACACGGAGGCCGGGGGCACGTTCCCCGTCGCGCGCACTGCGCCCGCGTCCGTCGTGCAGGCCAGGTGGATGCTCGAGGAGTTCCGCGTGAGCCTCTTCGCGCAGCAGCTCGGCACGGCCGAGACCGTCTCGCTCAAGCGCATCCGCCAGGCCCTCGCCGAGAAGTAGCGCCCCGCAACGCAGATCGCTGCCTGAGAACCCAACCCCTCGAGCGAACGAGAGGGTGGCCTCACAGGCAGCGATGACGCGCCTGAGGGTTAGACCGCCGTGTAGCCGCCGTCGACGAGCACGTAGGAGCCCGTCATGAAGCTCGCCTTGTCGGAGAGCAGGAACGTGGCGAGGTTTGCAACCTCCTGGGGCTGGCCGAGGCGGCCAAGGGGATGCTTCGCCTCGAGCGCCGCGAAACCGGCCGCGTCCAGGTGCTGCTCAAGCAGCGGGGTGCGGATGTACGCGGGCCCGACCGCGTTGATGCGCAGACCCTGCGGACCGTACTCCGCCGCCGCGTTCTTGGTGAGGCCGACGACGCCGTGCTTCGCCGCGGTGTACGCGCCGCTGCCGATCGCGGCCACGGTGCCGTGGATCGACGCCATGTTGACGATCGCGCCCTCCTCGGCACCTGCGTCGAGGATCGCGGGGATCTGCGCCCGCAGGCCGTAGAGCACGCCGTTCAGGTTGATGTTGATGACGCGATCCCAGTCGTCGACCTCGACCTCGGCCGCCGGGGCAGCCTTGCCGCCGATGCCGGCGTTGTTCACGGCGTAGTTGAGCTTGCCGTAGGTCGCGACGGCGTGCTCGACGGTGCGGACGCTGTCCTCGGCGATGGCCGTGTTCGCTTCGAACGGCGACGCCGTGCCGCCGGCTGCCTCGATCTCGCCGACGACGCGCTTCGCGCCATCGAGGTTCATGTCGGAGACGACGACCTTGACGCCGTTCGCGGCGAGGTCCTTGGCGATTGCCTCGCCGATCCCGGAACCGCCGCCGGTCACGATCGCGACTTTGTCCTGAAATGCCATCTGCTGAGTCCTTCCGAAGCTGGGCCGGTGGGATCCGGCCGTCGCTTCGAGTGTCCTCCCGCGCAGCCGCAGATGGCTGTGTCTCGGGTCAGCGAAGAGGCGTACGATCCGAGTGAGCTGTATCCGTGCACGCGAGCTCGGTGATGAGTCGCCGCCCCGACGCAGCTGCGTGCAGGCGCGCCCAGCGCGCCCGATCCGGCAGCGCTACTCGGCGGCGCCAAGCCAGACCGTCGTGTCGGTCAGCAGCTGAGCCGCATCCTCGACGTGCGCGACCTCGCTGCGGGCGAGCACGCGAAGACCTTCCGGCAGCGCGACCGGCTCGGTGCCGAAGTTGGTGATGACGGTGACGTCGCCGTTGCGGTAGGCGAGCACCTCGTCGCCGAAGCCGTCGACCCATTCGAAGCGCGCATCCCCCAGCCCGAGGTCGTGCTCGCGTCGGAGCGCGAGCAGCGAACGGTAGAGGTTGAGCGTCGAGGCGGGGTCGTGCACCTGCTCGCTGCGGGCGAGCTTCGCCCACAGCTCAGGCTGCGGAAGCCATGACTCCCCCGTCGCGCTGAAGCCGTAGCTGTCGCCCCCGGCCTCCCACGGGATGGGCACGCGGCACCCGTCGCGACCGTACAGCTCGCCTTCGGAGCGGATGAAGATCGGATCCTGCCGTGCGTCGTCGGCGAGGTCGATGACGTCGGGCAGGCCGAGCTCCTCGCCCTGGTACAGGTAGCTCGAGCCCGGGAGACCGAGCATGAGCGCGGTCGCGGCGCGGGCACGACGCTCGCCCACGACGGGGTCCGGCTGGCCTGGTGTCTTCGGGCCGACGCCCGCGCCGTGCGCGTTCGGCTCGGTCAGCGCGAGGCGGGTCGCGTGGCGCACCGTGTCGTGGTTCGACAGCACCCACGTGCTGGGGGCACCGGATGCGGCGAACGCGGCGAGCGAGCGCGTCACGACCTCCTTCTGTCCGTCCGCGTCCCACGGGGCGCGCAGGTACGCGAAATTGAAGGTCTGGTGCAGTTGGCCCGGGCGGACCCATTCGGCCATCTCCTCGACGCTCGGCAGCCAGGCCTCACCGCACAGCACGCGGTCGCCGTCGTACTCGGCGGCCACGAGGTGCCAGGCGCGGAAGATGTCGTGCACGGCCTCCTGGCCGAGGTACGGGGTGCGGGGGTCGCCGACGATGGGCAGGTTGCTCTCGACGGGGATGTAGTCGGGCAGTCCGTCTTCCTTCGCGAGGCCGTGGGCGACGTCGATGCGGAAGCCGTCGACGCCGCGGTCCAGCCAGAATCGGAGAATGTTCTCGAAGTCCTGGTGCACCACCGGGTTCGACCAGTCGAAGTCGGGCTGCGTCGAGTCGAACAGGTGCAGGTACCACTGGCCGGGGGTTCCGTCGGCTTCCGTGAGGCGCGTCCAGGCGGGCCCGCCGAACAGCGACTGCCAGTTGTTCGGCGGCAGCTCACCGTGCTCGCCCTTGCCCTCACGGAACAGGTAGCGGGCGCGCTCGGGGCTGCCGGGGCCAGCGGCCACAGCCGCCTTGAACCAGGCGTGCTCCGAGGAGGAGTGGTTCGGGACGATGTCGACGATGATGCGGATGCCCCGCTCGTGAGCGGCCTCGAGCATCCGGTCGAACTCGTCGAGCGTGCCGAAGACGGGGTCGACATCGCAGTAGTCGGCGACGTCGTAGCCGGCGTCGTTGAGGGGCGACGGGTAGAACGGGGAGAGCCAGATGGCGTCGATGCCGAGGTCGGCGAGGTCCGGGATGTGCGCGGTCACGCCGGCGAGATCGCCGATGCCGTCACCGGTGCCGTCCGCGAACGAACGCGGGTAGACCTGGTAGATGACGGCCGAGCGCCACCATTCGGATCCGGGGGTGGTGTCCTTCGCGAACTGGGCGGCTGTGGGTGCATTGTTGGGCGTCACCTCGACAGGTTAGTGGAAACGCGGCACCCCCTGTCCACCGGACAGGGGTGCCGCGTTCTTCGGTGCCGGGAACGCGGAAGTGCTAGAGCACCTTCCCGAGGAAGTCCTGCGTGCGCGACTCCTTCGGGTTGCCGAACAGCTCGTCCGGCGTTCCCATCTCGACGATCTTGCCTTCGGCCATGAACACGACACGGTCGGCGACTTCGCGCGCGAAGCCCATCTCGTGCGTGACCAGGGCCATCGTCATGCCCGACTTGGCCAGGTCGCGGATGACCTGCAGCACCTCACCCACCATCTCGGGGTCGAGGGCGCTGGTCGCCTCGTCGAAGAGCATGATCTCAGGGTCCATGGCGAGCGCGCGGGCGATCGCCACACGCTGCTTCTGTCCGCCGGAGAGCTGCGAGGGGCGGCGGTCCATGAGGTGGTCGAGACCGACTCGGCGCAGCAGCTCCTCGCCACGCTTGTTGGCCGCTTCCTTGCTCGTGCCCTTGATCTCGCGGGGCGCCAGCGTCACGTTCTCCAGCACGGTCATGTGCGGGAAGAGGTTGAAGTGCTGGAACACCATGCCGATGCGCTGGCGCACCTTGTCGAGGTTCGTCTTGGGCGCCGTGATGTCGTCGTCGTCGATGAAGACGTGGCCCTTGGTGACCTCTTCGAGGCGGTTGAGGCAGCGCAGCAGCGTCGACTTCCCCGAACCGGACGGACCGATGATGGCGATGACCTCGCCGTTGGCGATCTCGAGGTCGATGCCCTTCAGCACCTCCACGGGGCCGAACGACTTGTGCATCTCGACGACGCGCACGCGCGGCTCGCCCGAGTTGACCGCGTCGAAGCGACCGGTGAATGGCGTCTGCTCCACGGATGACGCATCCGACGCTGAGTTGTTCACGTCACTCATTTGTTGAACCTCTTGTCGACGTAGTTGGAGAGGACCGTCAGCAGGTAGATGACGATGAAGTAGAGCACACCGACGACGAGCCAGATCTCGAACGACCGGAAGGTCGAGGCGATGACGATGCGGCCCTGGTAGGTGAGCTCAGCGAAGCCGAGGACGGACAGCAGCGAGGTGTCCTTCAGCGTGATGATGAACTGGTTGATGAGCGACGGCGTCATGATCTTGAACGCCTGCGGCAGCACGACTCGACGCATGGACTTGCCGCGCGTCAGGCCGAGCGAGCGAGCCGCCTCCATCTGGCCGGGGTCGACCGACTGGATGCCCGAGCGCACCGTCTCCGTGATGTACGCGCCGGCGTTGAGGCTCAGCGTGATAACACCGGCCGTCAGCGCGTCGAGCGAGATGCCCGTCACGGCTGGCACACCGAAGTAGAAGAAGAACGCCTGCACCAGCACCGGGGTTCCTCGGAAGATGTTCACGTACGTCGACGCGATGCCGCGGAGCAGCAGGTTCTTCGAGATCTTCAGGAAGCCGAACGCGAGGCCGAGGATCATGGCGAAGACGAGCGACAGAGCGGTGGCCAGCAGCGTGTAGCCGAGGCCGACCATGAGCGACGGGAAGGCGGCCACGACGAGCTCGAAGAAGCCGAGCTGTCCCGATTCCTCCTCGCTGCCGAGGTAGCGGTCGTTGATCGTGTCGAGCACGCCCGTGTCTTCGGCGTTGGCGAGGCCGGCGTCGAACATCTCAAGCAGGTCCGCGTTCTGTCCCTTGAGTACCGCGAAGCCGTACTCGCCGCCCTCGATGGGGTCTCCGACGGTCATGAGGCCGTTGCCCTGCTGGATGCCGTACTGCAGCACAGGGAAGTCCTCGAACAGTGCGACGGAGTTGCCCGTCTGCACCTCCGCGATCATGTCGGCGGTGTCGGAGAACGTGCGGATCGTGAAGCCGTACTCGGTCGACAGCTCCTCGGCGGTCGTGGCGCCCACGGTTCCGGTCTTGACGGCGACGTTCTTGCCGGCCAGGTCCTCGTAGCCGGCGATGCTCGTGTCGCCATCAGCGACGGCCATCTGCACACCGGAGGTGAAGTACGGCTCTGAGAAGTCGAAGACCTCCTTGCGCTCATCCGTGATGGTCATGCCGGCGATGATGCCGTCGGCCTGGCCGGACTGGACCGCTTGGAGTGCGGCATCGAAGCCGAGCGGCTTGATGTCGACCGTGAAGCCCTGGTTCGCGGCGATCGCGCGCATCAGGTCCATGTCGATGCCGATCGTCTCGCCGTTCTGCTCGAACTCGAACGGCGCGTAGGTGTTGTCCGTCGCGATGACGAACGAGCCCTTGTCCTGCGGGGTGTCGACCGGGAAGAGCGGGTTCTTGGGCAGTGTGCCGGGACCGTCGTCCTCGATGACCTCGTTGCCGAGCGTGACGACTCCGCCGGAGATCTTGGTCGCGTCGGGCGCGCCGTCGCCGAGGTACTCGTCGAGGATGCCCTGGTAGGTGCCGTTCTCGACGACGTTCTTCAGGCCTTCGTTGAAGGCCTCGCGGAGCTCCGTGTTCTGGCCCTTGTTGACCGCGAAGCCGTACGAGGATGCGCGCTCCGGCTCGGTCACCGTCTTGAGGTTGATCTCGCCGGTCTCGATGCCGTACTGGAGGATCGGGAAGTCGTCGAAGACCGCGACGGAGTTGCCGCTCGTGACGTCGTTGAACGCGTCGGACGCATCCTGGAAGCCGGTGACGGTGAAGCCGATCTCCTTGCCCAGGGTCTCTGCGAACGTGAACCCCTCGGTGCCGTTCTTGGCGGCGACGGTCTTGCCCGCGAGGTCCTCGTACGTGGTGACGTCACCGTTGTCCTTGGCGACGGCCATCTGGATGCCTGAGTCGAAGTAGGGGTTCGAGAAGTCGAACGTGCCCTTCCGCTCATCGGTGATCGACATGCCGGCGATCATGCCGTCGACGGCATTGGTCTGCACTGCCTGCAACGCGCCATCGAACCCGAGCGACTTGATGTCGACCGTGAAGCCCTGATCATCCGCGATGGCGTTGATGAGGTCAATGTCGATGCCGCGGAGCTCGCCGTCGATCTCGAACTCGAACGGCGCCCACGTGGTGTCGGTGGCGATCGTGAAGGTCTGTCCCTCGACCGAGCTCTTGCCGATCGTGGCCGCTTGGGCGGTTCCCGCGATGGCTCCGCCGGTCAGCAGCAGCAGCAGTGCGACCGCGATGACGGACAGGACTTGGTTTCGTGAGTCTGCGACTCGTTGCAGGAGTGAGGTGAGCGAAGTTCGCATCGTGCTCCTCGGCCGGGGCAGAACGTGGAGCAGCGTTGGAACCTGTCGGAACCCGGCTGCCCCCGCGTCTGCCGGTCTGTCGGCTGACGCAGATCGCCTCAGCCGAATTGTGTGCGCAACGCTACCTGCCTGGGAGTCTGCTGGATGACGCGATCCGCAGATCGTGCTCGCCTTGTGATGTTCATCCGACGCAGCGAACCGCCCATTCCCGTCTCACGGGAGGCGCCTTGACGGTGCCGCGCGGCGCGCGCGTGCGGCCGACAGGGAGCACTGCAAGAACCTCCCTAATGCGTGAACCCGCGCTTGCCGTCCCCTCCGTCGGAACGGCCTGCGGCGCCCGAATCGAGAGCCCGGACCGCGCTACGGAGATCTTCCATGAGGTCGTCGGCGAGGTCTCGTCCGAGCCCGTTGCGAACCACGATGCGTTGGACGAGTCGGTCGGAGAGATTGTCTGGCAGCGGATACGAGGGCACGAGCCAGCCGGTCATGCGCAGCCGGTCGGAGACATCGGCGAGAGTCCATGCGCCGCCCGCGTCGGTGCGCTGCCAGGCGAAGACGGGGATGTCGAGCTGCGTGTTGAAGAGGGTGAACTCGTCCATGGAGTCGATCTCCTGCGCGAGGAACTGCGCCACGTCCATCGTCGCGCGCTGCACGCGCTCGTACCCCGAGAAGCCCAGGTGCAGGAACTGGTAGTACTGCAGCAGCACCTGCGCGCCGGGGCGCGAGAAGTTGAGGGTGAGTGTCGGGATGTCGCCGCCGAGGTAGCTGACCCGGAAGATCAGCTCGGGCGGCACGAGGTCGACGTCACGCCATACGACCCAGCCGAGGCCGGGGTACACGAGCCCGTACTTGTGGCCGGAGGTGTTGATCGAGACGACCCGGTCGACGCGGAAGTCCCACTCGAGGTCCCGGTTGAGGAACGGCGCGATCATGCCGCCGGACGCGCCGTCGACGTGAACGGGGACGTCCAGTCCGCGCGCGGCCTGGATCAGGTCGAGCGCCGCCGAGATCTCCTTCACCGGCTCGTACGCGCCCGTGTAGGTGACGCCCATGATGGCGACGACGCCGATGGTGTTCTCGTCGACGACGGCGTCGAGCTGATCGCCCGTCAGCGTCGGATGCGCGTCGTCGATGGGCACGAAGCGAGCCTCCACGTCCCAGTAGACGCAGAACTTCTCCCAGCACACCTGCACGGCACTCGACATCACGATGTTGGGTGCATCCGCCGACTGCCCCTTGGCCTTGCGCGCAGCGGCCCAGCGCTTCTTGAGGGCAAGGCCCGCGAGCATGGCGGCCTCCGAGGAGCCGACCGTGCTCGTGCCGATCGCCTTCGCGACGTCGGGCACGTGCCACAGGTTCGCGATCATCTTCCAGCACCGCTGCTCGATCTCGGCAGTCCGTCGGTACTCGTCCTTGTCGACGATGTTCTTGTCGAACGTCTCCGAGTAGAGGCGGTCGGCGTGCTCGTCCATGTACGTGCTCACGAACGTGGCGAGGTTCTGCCTGGCATTGCCGTCGAGCATCGCGTCGTCACGCACGAGCTGGTACGCGACCTCGCTCCTCGTCCCGTGCTCGGGCAGCTCCAGTTTCGGAAGCGGCGCGAGCTCATCGGCGCTGCTGAAGATCGTCAGGGGATTCTCGCTGGCGGGAGGCGTCACAGGGGTGTCCATGTGCGTACTCTTGCCACTGGTGGGAAGACCCGCAAGAGTCGGAGCGGCTCAGATGACGGAATGGGGCGTGTGAGCGACGAGATCGGACTGCTGTGCGAGCCGTACCTGCTGCTTCCGGACGAAACAGGTGTCGAGGTCGCCTGGGTGACCGATCGGAGGCCGCGCGCGAGCCGCCTGGTCTTCGTGCCGTGGGAGCTTGCCGACCGACTCGAGCAGCTGAGCCCGGACGAGCTGCTGGATGCGTCGATCGGCGGCGAGCTTCCCGGCGCTGTCTGGGTGCAGGCCATCAGCACGCGCCTGCCCGCGATGGCCGAAGACCGCGAGAGCGTGCTCCCGGCGCGGCTGGTCGACCTTCGTCTCGCCTTGCGGAGCGGCGAGACAAGCGGCGTGACCGTGCCACGCGAGGTGTGGCGGATCGCCGCGAGAGCGACGGGCCTCGAACCCGGGCGGGCGTACGCGTACCGAGTTGCCAGCTCCGGGGTCGCATCCGACGTCGCCCGCCTCTCAGCCGCTCCCCCGGCCGGTGCACCCATGCTCAGGCTGCTGCTGACCAGCGACCATCAGCTCGGAGCGACGGTGCCCGCCACGATGAAGCAGGCGATCGCCGCAACCGGGCGCTTCGACGCCGTGCTCTACGCGGGCGACTTCGTGAATGTCCCCGACCGCGCGTCAGAGTGGTTCGATGACGCCCGCGGCTCGGCGTTCTTCCCCTCCATGCGAGGCATCCTGCCCAACACGCCGATGCTCTCGGTTGTCGGCAACCATGAAGTCCAAGGGACGCGAGAGGCCGGGGCCACGCTCGCGGAATCGTTCGAGAGCGCGCTGCCGCTCGCCGTCAGCCCGGACGGCCTGAGCCTCTCGAACTACGAGATGCTGTTCCCGTCCCCGTCAGGGTCGCGCTTCTTCGCCATCACCTTCGGCGGCGTGCGCATCATCGCGCTCAGCGCGGCGCGTGTCTGGCGATCCGAGCGCGCGGCGGAGCACCCCGAGGACCGTGTCGCCTCGAGCAGGTACCAGGAGTCGCGCGAGGTGCTCGACGACCCGCTCGCCCAGCGCTACGGTTCGCACATCATCGACGACCTGAGCGCCGGGAGCCCGCAGTACAACTGGCTGCGACGCGAACTGCGGAGTCCCGAGTTCGCGGGGGCGAGGTTGCGGATCGTCGTCATGCACGAGAGCCCGCACAGCATCGGCGTGAACGCGATGCCGCATTTCGCGCATCCCGTTCGCCTCGAGGAGCGGGATGCGACTGGGCGGGTGACCGGGGTGCGCTACGACTACCCGTCGAGCGAGAACATCCTGCTTCGCGACGTCGCGCCGCTGCTGGAAGCGGCACGCGTCGAGCTCGTGATCGGCGGGCACTCCCACCTCTGGTCGAGGTTCACGTCGCCAGCGGGCGTGCACTACCTCGAGACCTCGCACGCGGGCAGCACCCACGGAGCGTTCGAGAGCGGCGGCGGACGGCAGCGCGCCCGCCCGCCTCGCCTCTGGAACGCCCACGACGCCCTCGCTCAGGGCGACCCGGGCGGCCTCACGCCCATCGTGCCGAGCATCCGCCCCCGGCTGGGACCCGAAGACCAGCCGCTCCCGTACGTCGCCGACCCCGAGCTGAGTGTCTTCAGCGTCCTGACCGTGTCAGCGGATGCGGGTGCGGAGGTCTCGAGCTACGTGGTCGACTCGCGCACCCCGGACGCCCCCGCTCAGCTCTTCGACGCGTTCCCGCTGGGGTAGTCGTCAGCGGCACGGTCGCGTGCTGTCCGGAGCAGTTTGGGGCCGAAGGTCCACAGCAAGACGGCGAGCACGGCGATCCCTCCCCCGGCCCACAGGCCAGCGGCAGGTGAGACGACGAAGTCGAAGACGAAGAGCACGATGCCGACGAACAGCAGCGTGGCTGCGACGAGGCAGACGAGGAGGATCACGCTCCCTGCGTGCACGAGCTGGGCTTTCGCACGCTCCTGGAACAGCACTCGGTGCAGCATGACCGGCGCCAGGGCCAGCAAGGTGACGACGACGGCGAAGATGACGAGGCACAGGTAGAGCACGTGGTCGAACGTCCCGAGTTCGGTGAAGCGCTGCTGGAACGGCAGTGTCAGGAGGAACCCGGCCATGATCTGCGTGCCCGTCTGCAGGACGCGGAACTCCTGCATGAGCTCGTTCCAGTTGCGGTCGTAGCGCTCGTTCGGAGTCTCGTCGCGCCCGTCGTCAGGCGTGGTGGTGACCTCGTTGTCGACCATGACTTCTCCTGCGTTCCTGGAGGTGCCGGGTATCTCGTTGTGCTGGTGGTCCGGCGCTCCCCGGCCCGGGGGCGGGGGCGCGCCGGACTCGCCGGTCAGGAGAGGTCGCTGACGCCGTCCTGGCGTCGGCGGTCCTGCGAGCCCTCGTCATCGACGGCGCCGCCGCCCGCTTCGAAGGTCTCGTCGCGGCGCTCCTGGCGGTGCTCCTCCTGGTGCTCGTGCTCCTCGCGAAGTTCCTCGTTCTTGTCGTGTCCCATGGGATCTCCTTCGATCGTGCTCGGGGGGACCGTGCTCGCCCTCCGGCGGCGGGGTGCCGCTGCCCAGAGCGTAGCGCGCGCGGCCTGGATCGCGGCAAGAAGTCGGACTCCCCAAAGCCACACAGAGCTCGACGCCACGAGCCCCGGGGTGTGGGCTGCGGGAAGAAGGTCAGGGGCGCGTCGTCGGGAGAGACACCGCGAGGCGGCACCGGCCAGGTTTCTGGTCGGTGCCGCCTCGAGGGTGGCGCTGCGGGGGCGTGGGGTTAGAAGTCCCAGTCCTCGTCTTCGGTGTTGACGGCCTTGCCGATGACGTAGGAGGAGCCGGACCCGGAGAAGAAGTCGTGGTTCTCGTCGGCGTTCGGTGAGAGCGCCGACAGGATCGCCGGGTTCACGTCGGTGACGCTGGAGGGGAACATGGGCTCGTAGCCGAGGTTCATGAGCGCCTTGTTGGCGTTGTAGTGCAGGAACTTCTTGACGTCCTCGGCCAGGCCGACTTCGTCGTAGAGGTCGTGCGTGTACTGCACCTCGTTCTCGTACAGCTCGAAGAGCAGCTCGAACGTGTAGTCCTTCAGCTCCTGGCGCTTGGCCTCGTCGACGAGCTCGAGGCCCTTCTGGAACTTGTACCCGATGTAGTAGCCGTGCACTGCCTCGTCACGGATGATGAGGCGGATGAGGTCGGCCGTGTTGGTGAGCTTCGCGTGGCTCGACCAGTACATGGGTAGGTAGAAGCCCGAGTAGAACAGGAACGACTCCAGCAGCGTCGACGCGATCTTCCGCTTGAGCGGGTCGTTGCCGTGGTAGTAGTTCATGACGATCTGCGCCTTGCGCTGCAGGTTCTCGTTCTCTGTGGACCAGCGGAACGCGTCGTCGATCTGCGGCGTGCTCGAGAGCGTCGAGAAGATCGACGAGTAGCTCTTGGCGTGCACCGACTCCATGAACGCGATGTTCGTGTAGACGGCCTCCTCGTGCGGCGTCAGCGAGTCGGGGATGAGGCTGACAGCGCCAACGGTTCCCTGGATCGTGTCGAGCAGCGTGAGCCCCGTGAAGACGCGCATCGTGAGCGTCTGCTCGGCCGGCGTGAGCGTGTTCCACGACTGCACGTCGTTCGACAGCGGCACCTTCTCCGGAAGCCAGAAGTTGTTGACGAGTCGGTTCCAGACCTCGACATCCTTCTCATCCGGGATGCGGTTCCAGTTGATCGCCTCGACTTTTTGGAGGAGGTGGCTCGTCTCGACCTGCGGGTTCATCTGCGTGAGTTCTTTTCTGTCGCGTTCGTGCGGGAATAGTCGGGCATTCGCCCGGAGGCCGGCCTGGCCGAGGAGTGCTGTTACAGCATGCAGCTGACGCAGCCGTCGACCTCGGTGCCCTCGAGCGCGAGCTGACGAAGACGGATGTAGTAGATCGTCTTGATGCCCTTCTTCCACGCGTAGATCTGCGCGCGGTTGATGTCGCGGGTCGTCGCCGTGTCCTTGAAGAACAGCGTCAGCGACAGGCCCTGGTCGACGTGCTGCGTCGCCTCGGCGTACGTGTCGATGATCTTCTCGTAGCCGATCTCGTAGGCGTCCTCGAAGTACTCGAGGTTGTCGTTCGAGAGGTACGGCGCCGGGTAGTAGACGCGGCCGAGCTTGCCTTCCTTGCGGATCTCGATCTTCGACGCGATCGGGTGGATCGACGAGGTCGAGTGGTTGATGTAGCTGATCGACCCGGTCGGCGGCACAGCCTGGAGGTTGCGGTTGTACATGCCGTGCTTCTGCACGAGCTCGCGCAGCTCAGCCCAGTCGGCCTGGGTCGGGATGTGCATGCCCTCGAAGAGCTCGCGGACGCGTTCCGTCTTGGGAGCCCACTCGACGTCGACGTACTTGTCGAAGAACTCGCCCGTCGCGTAGGTGGAGCGCTCGAAGCCGGCGAAGGAGCGGCCGCGCTCGGTCGCGATGAGGTTCGAGGCACGGATCGCGTGGAACACGACCGTGTAGAAGTACATGTTCGTGAAGTCGAGAGCCTCTTCCGAACCGTAGAAGATGCGCTCGCGTCCCAGGAATCCGTGCAGGTTCATCTGGCCCAGGCCGATGGCGTGCGACTCGTCGTTGCCCTTCGCGATGGACGGCACCGAGGCGATGTGGCTCATGTCGCTCACGGCGGTGAGACCGCGGATGGCCGTCTCGACGGCCGTCGCCAGGTCGCGGGAGTCCATGGCTGCCGCGATGTTCATCGAACCCAGGTTGCAGGAGATGTCGTTGCCGATGGTCTCGTAGCCGAGGTCGTCGGTGTAGGTCGTCGGCGAGTTGACCTGGAGGATCTCCGAGCAGAGGTTCGACATGTTGATGCGGCCCTCGATGGGGTTCGCACGGTTCACCGTGTCCTCGTACATGATGTACGGGTAGCCGGACTCGAACTGGATCTCGGCGAGCGTCTGGAACAGCGTGCGTGCGCTGATCTTCGTCTTCTGGATGCGCGCGTCGTCGACCATCTCGTAGTACTTCTCCGTGACGGAGATGTCGCCGAACGGCTTGCCGTAGACGCGCTCGACGTCGTACGGGGAGAAGAGGTACATGTCCTCGCCCCGCTTGGCGAGCTCGAACGTGATGTCGGGAACCACGACGCCGAGCGAGAGCGTCTTGATGCGGATCTTCTCGTCGGCGTTCTCGCGCTTCGTGTCGAGGAACCGCATGATGTCCGGGTGGTGCACGTTGAGGTACACGGCTCCGGCACCCTGCCGCGCGCCGAGCTGGTTCGCGTAGGAGAAGGAGTCCTCCAGCAGCTTCATGATCGGGATGATGCCAGAGGACTGGTTCTGGATCTGCTTGATCGGAGCGCCGGACTCGCGGATGTTGGAGAGGTTGAAGGCGACGCCACCGCCGCGCTTGGAGAGCTGCAGCGCGGAGTTGATGGAGCGGCCGATGGACTCCATGTTGTCCTCGATGCGGAGGAGGAAGCAGGAGACGAGCTCGCCGCGCTGCTTCTTGCCCGTGTTGAGGAACGTGGGGGTTGCTGGCTGGAAGCGACCCGCGATCATCTCGTCGGCGAGCGAGGTTGCGAGCGCCTCTTCACCCTGCGCGAGGCCGAGCGCGACCATGAGCACGCGGTCCTCGAAGCGCTCGAGGTAGCGCTTGCCATCGAACGTCTTCAGGGCATACGAGGTGTAGAACTTGAACGCGCCGAGGAACGTGGGGAAGCGGAACTTCTTCGCGTAGAGGCGGTTGCGGAGCTGCTCGATGAACGAGTGGGAGTACATCGCGAGCGTCTCGGGCTCGTAGTACTCGTTCTCGACGAGGTACTCGAGGCGCTCTTCGAGGTCGTGGAAGAAGACCGTGTTCTGGTTGACGTGCTGGATGAAGTACTGGTGAGCGGCTTCGCGGTCCTTGTCGAACTGGATCTGGCCGTTCTCGTCGTACAGGTTGAGCATCGCGTTCAGCGAGTGGTAGTCGAGCGTGTTCGCCGCCGTTGGTGCGTTCATCGTGATGACACCTGCGTCGTCGAGAGCGGTTGTTGCTGCCAAAACCTGTCCAATCCAGAGTTGACTGCGGCGACGTCGTCTGGCGTGCCGAAGAGTTCGAAGCGGTAGAGCGTGGGTACGCCGCACTTCGCGGAGATGATGTCGGCTGCCAGGCCGTAGCCCTTGCCGAAGTTCGTGTTGCCGCCGGCGATGACGCCGCGGAGGAGCTCGCGATTGCGCGGCTCGTTGAGGAACCTGATGACCTGCTTGGGGACGGCCCCGCGCCCATCTCCCCCACCGTAGGTGGGGAGGATGAGCACGTAGGGCTCGTCCGCGACAAGCTGAGGTTCGCTCGGGAAGAGCGGGATGCGGCTCGCTGGCCGCTCGAGCTTCTCGACGAAGCGACGCGTGTTCTCTGAGACGCTCGAGAAGTAGATGAGCCCGGTCATGGGTGCAGTCCCTTCTTCAGCAGCGGCGAGAGCAGCGCGGTGCGACGGCTAGGCCGTGGCGAGAGCAGCCAGCTGGCTGATCTTGTCGGGACGGAAGCCCGACCAGTGGTCGTCACCGGCGATGACGACGGGAGCCTGCATGTAGCCGAGCTCCTTGACGGTCTGGAGTGCCTTCTCGTCGGCCGAGACGTCGAAGATCTCGTACTCGATGCCCTGCTTGTCGAGGGCACGGTAGGTGGCGGTGCACTGCACGCATGACGGCTTGCTGTAGACGGCGATTGCCATGGGTTTTCTCCTGGTTCCTAAGTGCTTGGGAGTGCTATTCGTGCAGTGCGGTGAACGCGTCTCGCCCGGTCTTCCGCGGCCCTGCCGGAGCAGTCTCACGCGGTGCCAGGTGGATGAACCCCCGTTGTGTCGCAGTTTCCCGCGGCCACTACATCTTGTGCTCGATGAGGCTACCACCACTAGATGCGGTGTTACAACCGTGTAGTTCTCCACAAGTCCTCCACAGAAAATGCCCCTGTTTCCGGCGTTTCTCCACCGGTTTTCGGCGGTTGTGCACAGTCTGTCCCCAACCACCGACATTCTGTGTCTGAGGCGTACGATTGTCGGCGCTGTGACGAACTACGCGACTGTACTCAGAACCCCTGGCCTGGCACGACTCCTGCTCTCGCAGCTCGTCGCCAGGTTCCCCGCCGGCATGCTCTCGCTCGCGATCCTCATGCACATCGAGGACACGTACTCCAACTTCACCTCGGCCGGCGTCGTCCTTGCCGCGTTGAGCATCGGCCAGGCGGTCTCCGGACCGGTGGCGGGTCGCCTCATGACGTTCTGGGGCATGCGCCCCGTTCTCATCGCGACGATGGTCGCGTGCTCCGTGTCGCTCACGGCCCTCGCCCTCTGGCCGCCGGTGCTCTGGCAGGCCGCGATCATCGCCGTCCTCGCCGGCCTCACCATTCCTCCCGTCTCCCCTGCCGTACGGACCATCTACCCCAAGGTGGTCAACGCGGCCCTCCTCTCTCGGCTCTTCTCCCTCGACGCCTCCCTCCAGGAGGTCATCTGGGTCATCGGCCCGGTCGCCACCACGGCCGTCGCGTTCGCGATCTCCCCCGCCGCCGGCATCCTCGTCGCGGCCGGCATCCTGCTCCTCGGCGGCCTCTGGTTCGTGGCAGCGCCCGAGGTGGGGAAGGTCCGCATCCCGAAGTCGAGGAGGAGGGCCGGGGCGGTGCTCCGCAATCCCGTGGTCGTTCTCATGTCGATCATCGGCGCGCTGCTCGTCGGCGCCTGCTCCGCCATCGAGGCCGCCGTCGTCGCCGAGTTCGGGCACGAGCGAGCCGAGACCGGGATACTGCTGGCAGTGTTCGCCGTGGGCTCCCTTGTCGGAGGCCTCGCGTTCGGACACCTCCCGCTGGCCCCAGCGTCCTTGGCGCGCCGCATGGGCATCGTGTTCCTCGGCATCGGTCTCGCACTCATCTCGACGAACCCGATCTGGCTCGGCGCGGCGTTCTTCGTGAGCGGCCTCGGCATCGCGCCGGTCTTCTCCGGCAGCTTCTCGGCCGTATCCTCGAGCGTCAGGTTCAGCGAGAGCGCAGAGTCGTACGGGTGGATGGCGACCGGCCAGCTCATCGGCGCCGCCGCAGGCTCCGCGCTCGCCGGCATCGCCAATGACCTCGCCGGCTCTCTCGGCGGCTTCCTCGTCAGCGCGGCCTTCGCGCTCCTCGGCGCGGCCGTCGCGCTCGTCTGGCGCCGGAGCATCCCGGACCTCCGCGGCACCGACATCGCTCCGCGCCCCGACACCGAGCCGATGAACATCCTGAACTCGCCCTCCTGATCGACCCTCGCTCAGCCGCACGCCGAACGAAAGGCCTCCATGACCTCGCCGCTCTCCCCCAGCCTGACCATGAACGACGGCATCGAGATCCCACAGCTGGGGCTCGGGGTCTACAAGGTGCCTGCCGAGGAGGCGACGCGAGTCGTCGTCGACGCCATCGACCTCGGTTACCGCCACATCGACACGGCCGCGTTCTACGACAACGAGGTGGGCGTGGGGAAAGGGATCCGCGAGAGCGGGGCGTCTCGCGATGACCTGTTCGTCGCGACGAAGGTCTGGCACGACCGGCACGGCTTCGACGAGACGCTCGCCTCGTTCGACGAGAGCCTCGAGCGGCTCGGACTGGACTACGTGGACCTCTACCTCATCCACTGGCCAGCCCCCGCGCAGGACCGGTACGTCGAGACGTGGCGAGCCCTCGAACGGCTGCGCGACGAGGGCCGTGCGCGCTCGATCGGCGTCTCGAACTTCAAGGGGCATCACCTCGACCGCCTGGCCGCGGAGACCGGCACCGTCCCGGCCGTCAACCAGATCGAGCTGCACCCCCGGTTGCCGCAGACCGAGACGCGCGCCTACAACAGCGCCCACAGCATCCTGACGGAAGCGTGGTCCCCGCTCGCCAGAGGCACGCTGCTCCAGGAGCCCGCGCTCGTCGCACTCGCCGAGAAGCACGGCAAGACCGTCGCTCAGGTAGTGCTGCGATGGCAGCTGGACCTCGGCAACGTCGTCATCCCCAAGTCCGTCCACCGCGAGCGGCTCGCCTCGAACCTCGAGGTCTTCGACTTCAGCCTCGACGCCGAGGACCTCGCCGTGATCGCCCCACTCGAATCCGGCGAACGGACCGGCAAGGACCCAGACCTCTTCTTCTGAGCGCCTCTCCCCCGGCGCAGATCGAACGCGCGCACTCCTCGACGCGCGTTCTCTGGGGGAACTCGGAGCACGCCCGCCCCCTACAGGTGCTTGCATGACAGCTATGCGCACCACATTGAGGCGGCTCGGAGCCGCGACCGCCCTCACCCTGTCGGCCCTCCTGCTCGCCGGATGCGCAGGCAATGGCACCTCCTCGGCCGAGTCCGCCGGGGCTCCGCAAGGAGTCGCGCAGGAAGACGCCGGCCAGGCCCCCATGACGGGCGCCACCGAGGAGAATCGCGATGTCGTGACGACGGGGTACGTGGGGATCCAGACAGGTGACGTGCCGGGCGTTCGAGAGCAGGTCGAGGCTCTCGTCGAGGCACGCGACGGGCGCATCGACGCTCGGTCGGAGACCGGTGGGGACTTCATCTCCGCGCAGCTGACAGCCCGCGTCCCCGCTGACGACTACGACGCGTTCGTCACCGAGCTGCGCGACGTCGGCGATGTCGTCTCGATCGAGACCTCGGCGGTCGACGTGACCCTGCAGAAGACGGACATGTCCTCCCGGGTGGCGACGCTGGAGGCCTCGGTCACCTCCCTGCGGGGAATGCTCTCCTCAGCGACGGAGGTCGACGACCTCCTTGCGATCGAGACGACGCTCACCGAGCGCACCGGCGAGCTGCAGAGCCTGCGCGCACAGCTCGAAGTGCTCGAGGAGAGCATCGCCTACTCGACCGTGTCCATCTCGATCTCGAGCGACGCACCATCGCCCGGCGGTGAGCCGGCCGGGTTCCTGGCGGGACTGCGTGATGGCATGGCTGCCCTGTTCCGCGGATTCGCGGCCTTCTGGACCGCGTTCGGCTTCGCGTTGCCCGGCCTCGTGCTCCTGACCGTCCTTGGCGCCGCGGCATGGCTCATCGTGCGGCTCAGCGTGAAGGGTGCCGGGCAAAGGGCCGCCCGGCGAGCGGCCGCGTCGGCCGTCCCGAACCACGCACCTGGGGGCCCACAGGCCTCGACGGGGCCGTCGGCATCCGGGGAGACGGCGCCGCCCGGAGCCTCGTCCTAGCCGCGACTCGGCGAGCGCACCGCCGCGATCGCTAGTCTTGTGCAGGTCTCTCGCGCGCAGGCCGGCGCGAGCGACCCGCCACATCCACGTTGACCGAGGAGCACAGCATGGCTGCCGACGACACGAACACCAAGTTCGACCCTGATTTCGAGCCGGGCGACGACGACACGACGCGCATCGACGCCACCGGGGCCCCCGAGCGGGGCCTGACCGACGCCGAGGTCGCTGGCGGACTCGAGGACGACCCGATCGCGCCCCCGCAGCAGGTCGACGAGGGCTCCGACTCCCTGACGGCGGGCGGCCCCGCTCTCAGCGGGGAGAGCAACGCTGCCGCCGAGCTGAAGGCGCACGAGGCCAAGCTCACCCGCATCTTCCAGGCGACGGTCTTCGGCCCCGGCGACGAGCGCATCGGCCGTGTCGGCCAGGTGTACCTCGACGACCAGACTCGCGACCCGAACTGGGTCACCGTCAAGACGGGCCTCTTCGGCACCAAGGAGTACTTCATCCCGCTCGACCTCGCGGAGCTGGACGAGAAGCGGATCCTCGTCCCATACCCGAAGTCGCTCGTCACGAGCGCGCCGAGCACCGAAGTCGACCAGAACCTCAGCCCCGCCGAGGAGGACGCTCTCTACGTGCACTACGAGGTTCCCGGTCGCATGCCCGAGAACGGCACCGAGACGAGCCTCGTCGAAGGCGGGAGCGAGCTGCGCCCCGGCAGCGCTCCGGTCGTCTTCGAGGGAAGCAGCGACGACATCGGCGAGACCGACGAGGCGACCCTGGCCGAGGATGCGCTGCTCGCCGAGTCCGTCTCGGATTCGGCGTTCGACACGGAAGCCAGCCTCGACGCCCACGAGACGGCGGCACCGCTGCTCACCGCCGACGACGACGACACTCGCCTCATCGCGACGGCCGAGGCAGCGGCCGACGATGACGAGTTCGAGGCGCCCACCGTCAACGAGTGGGAAGAGATCGGCTTCCAGCGCCCGAACGACGAGACGACCGACCCGAGCACCACTGACCGCACCTAGGAGCCTCCGTGCCTATCTTCGCCACGATCTACCACTACGACGACGATTCAGACGCGACCCGCGATGAGCACCGCCCCGCGCACCGAGCCTGGCTCGGCGAGCAGAAGGATGCGGGCATCCTGAAGGCCTCGGGCCCGTGGGCGGCACCGCACGCCGGCGCGCTGCTCCTGTGGGAGAGCGACGACGAAGCATCGCTGCGCGAGCTGATCCCCGCCGATCCGTTCGCGCAGGTCGGCGTCATCCGCCAGACCGATGTCTACGAGTGGACCCCGGTCTTCGGTCCGTTCGTCCCGTAACCGCACGAACCTCGTCGGACGAAGCCGGTCGCCGCACTCGCGGCGGCCGGCTTCGTCTCGGTTCGGTCGCCTACGCGCGGCTCTCGGCCCGCGCGGCCTCCTCGACTCGGGGCTTCTCGAAGAAGAGCACGATGACCGCCCCAAGGAGGAACGCCGCGATCGGCAACAGCAGCGCCTGCCCCATCGCGGTCGAGAAACCCTCGGCGACTGCGGCGGGCAGCTCGCCGCTGCTCTGCTCGGCAGCCTCCGCCGGCATCCCCGGCAGTTCAGCCGCGAGGCGCGAGCTGATGAGCGCCGCGATCGCGGCCGAGCCGAGCACGGACCCGACCTGGCGCGTCATGTTGTAGACCCCCGAACCCGCCCCCGCGAGCGCCGGCGGGAGGTTCCTCGTCGCGCTCGTCGCGAGCGGAGCCCAGAGGCCGGAGAGTCCGAGACCCAGGAATGCGGGCGGGATGAGCAGCTGCCAGAGCGGCCGATCCGCCGTCATGAGCAGCGACAGCCAGGCGAGCGACACGGCGACGATGAGGAAGCCGGCAAACGCGATCCAGCGCGGCTGGGTTCGGTCGGTGAGCCGGCCGACGAAGGGCGCCATGACTCCGGAGACGACCGCCATGGGCACGAGCATGAGCGCCGCCTGGGTGGGCTCGAGGGCACGCGCGGTCTGGAAGTAGAAGGCGATGGGCAGCGGCATGGAGACGATCGCGAGTCCGAGCACGGAGATGGCGAGGTTGGCGACCGTGAAGTTCCGGTCCCGGAAGAGGCCGAGCGGCAGGAGGGGCTCCCTGCGATTGAAGCGCTGCCAGACGACGAAGCCGGCGAGCACGACACCGCCGGCCACGATGAGGCTCCACACCGAGATGGGTCCGGCGATCTGCCCCCAGTCGAAGGTCTGGCCCTCCTGGATGCCGAACACGAGCAGGAACAGGCCGACGGCGCTCAGCACGACCCCGAGCCAGTCGAAGGAATGCGCTTTCGTCTCGAGGCTCGGCACGAGGCGCCAGGCCAGGATGAACGCCACGACGCCGACCGGCACGTTCACGAAGAAGATCCACTCCCAACCGAGGCCGTCGACCAGGAACCCTCCGAGGATGGGCCCGACCAGCGTGGCGACGCCGGCAACCGCACCCCAGAGGCCCATCGCGGCGCCGCGCTTGTCTGGCGCGAAGATCCGGGTGATGACGGACATGGTCTGCGGTGTCATGAGCGCGGCGCCGAGGCCCTGGACCGCGCGGGCGGCGATCAGGGTTCCGATGTCTCCCGACAGGCCGCACCAGAGGGAGGCGAGCGTGAACACGACGAGGCCGATGAGGTAGATGCGCTTGGGCCCGAAGCGGTCGCCGAGCCGGCCGGTGATGAGCAGCGGCACGGCGTAGCTGAGCAGGTAGGCGCTGGTGACCCAGATGACCGCGGTGATGTCGGTCTGCAGGTCCCGCAGGATCGAGGGGTTCGCGATGGAGACGATCGTGGAGTCGACCAGGATCATGAAGAAGCCGATGACGAGGGCCCAGAGGGCGGGCCAGGGGCGGGAGACAGTTTCCACGAGGGTGGATGCTACGCCCCTCGCGAAGGCCACGTTCAGAGCTTGCGGAATAGCGTGACTGCTGGGGGCGTTGTGCTCCCCGTACGCCCCGAGATAGGAGACGCATGGCAACCATCGACATCACCACTGAGACGTTCAAGGACACGGTCGACTCCTCGGGCATCGTGCTCGTGGACTTCTGGGCAGAATGGTGCGGCCCGTGCCGTCAGTTCGGTCCCATCTACTCCGCCGCGTCGGAGCGCCACGAGGACATCACGTTCGCGAAGGTCGACACCGAGAGCAACCAGGAGCTGTCCGCTGGCCTGCAGATCACGTCTATTCCGACGCTGATGGCATTCCGTGACGGTGTGCTGCTCTACCGCGAGCCCGGTGCGATGCCCCTCGCCGGGGTGGAGAAGCTCATCGAGGCGCTCGAGAACGTCGACATGGATCAGGTCCGCGCCGAGATCGCCGAGAAGTCGGGCGCGGCGCCGGCGAGCGACGCGCAGTAGTCCCAGAGGCGCTCGCCCAGCTCGCTGTCGTAGCTGAGCCAGTGCGAGGTGCCCAGCACCGGGCGCCCTCGCGTGAGACGGGCCGGGACGATGGTCTCCCCGCCACGGAGCTCCGGGTCGGTCACGGCCCGGAGCTGGCACAGGGCGCCATCGTCCTTGCCCTGGGCAGCGAAGGCGAGCAGCCCGTCGATGGCGCGCTTGCCCACCGAGGGTTCGTGCACGCCCGCTACGGTCGGCGTGAGCCCACCCGTCGAGTATCCCGGATGCGCGACGAGGCTCCGCACGTGCCCGCCGGCGGCGCGCGCCCGCCGATCGCCCTCGATGGCGAGCACCTGCGTCGCGAGCTTCGACTGCGCATACGCGTTCCACGACGTGTAACCGCCGCGCAGCTGCACGTCCTGCAGGTGCGCGCGTGTCAGGGCGGGCGCGATGCTGCCGAGCCACACGACCGCCGCGCTCTCGCGGAGCGCTTCCCCCGCGGTCAGGCGGCTCAGCAGTGCGAAGTGTCCGAGCACGTTGGTCGCGAAGACCCGCTCGATGCCGTCGCTCGTCGTCTCGCGATCTGCGGGCGGATGAACGACACCGGCGTTGAGCACGACGCCGTCGAACCCGCCTCCGCCGCTCTGCCCATCGAGCAGCGTCTGCGCGGCGGCTTCGATCTCCCCCAGCTCGGCGATGTCGAACGGCAGCGTGGTGGTGAGGTCCGGACGTCCGGTCCCGGCTGCAGCCGCGGCGAGGCGCGTGGCGCTGCGGCCCGTGATGACCACGTCCGCGCCCCGTCCGACGAGGCTCCTCGCCGTGAAGAAGCCGAGCCCCGTCGAGGCCCCGGTGATCAGGTAGCGGCGACCCGTGAGGTCATGCGTCCCGTACTCGGTGGGTGCCCTCACTCTCCAGCCCCTTCCATCGCCTCGACCAGGCAGAAGCCCGCGCCGAACGGATCGACGAGGTTCGCCATCCTTCCGAAGGGGGTGTCCGCGGGCTCGCCGAGCACGTCTGCCCCGAGGCTGCGAGCTCTGGACGTGGCTTCATCGACGGAGGGCGTCACGAAGTACACGACCCACTCGGCGTCTGGTCGCTGCGCCGCACCACTGGTGCCGGTCCCGCTCCCGGCCGACTCCTCGAAGGCACCGAAGCGTGCATCCTCGCCGCCCGGCCTCGGCCCGAACTGCGTGTACCGGAACTCGGGCGGCCCAGCCATGGGATGCGGGTCGAACCCCGTGGCCGCCGCGTAGAACTCAGTCGCCTCGTCCAGCTCGGTCGTGTGCAGCTCGAACCACGCGGTGGTACCGGGCTCGCCCCAGGCGTCGAAGCCTCGGCGCCCGCCGGGCTGCCAGAGTCCGAACGTCGCGCCTTGCCGGTCGGCGAGCAGCGCCATCCGCCCCTGGTCCAGGACATCACTCGGGTCGACGAGCGATGACGCGCCCGCACCGAGGGCGCGTGCGTGGGCCGCTTCGATATCCGGCGCCGCGAAGTACACGATCCACGAGGTCCGCTGGCCGGACTCGGCCGCACCGAGCCCGCCGACGACTGCCGAGCCACCGTCGGGGAGGGGACCGGCCTCGATCAGGTGGGAGTGCCCGCTTTCCGGCCCCATGTCCTCCAGCGTCCAGCCGAGAACCGCGGAATAGAAGGACGCCGACCCCCGCGGGTCCGACGTCGCGAGTTCCACCCAGCAGGGGTCCCCTGCGTCGAAGCGCTCGTACCTGGGCATCGTCTGCTCCTCACCGCCGAACGAGAGATTGGATGCACCGAGTCTAGAAGCGTCAGATCTCCACTGCCGGGGAGGCGCTGAGGTCGTAGCCGAAGGCGTAGAGGTGCACGACGATGCCGGGGGCCACTTCCTTCGGCCCCTCACGGTCGGTGAGATGCACGAATCCGAGACGTTCGTAGAGGCGGTGGGCGCCGAGCATCTCCGGGCCGCTGTTCATGACCACGCGCGATGCCCCACGGTCACGGCCGAGCGCGATGACGTGGCCAGCGAGCGCCTGACCGATGCCCCGGCCTCGGGCTTCAGGAGCGACCGCGAGCATGCGGAAGTCCAGCTCTCCCGGCCGGGCGAGCTGGGAGATCCGCTCCCCAGGACGCGGCGTCCACACCGAGCCGAGGATCTGCCCGGTAGCGATGTCCTCTGCCACCCAGACCTCGTCGCGTCGCGCGCGGCTGGCGGCGTCGCGCAGATCCTCCGCGTAGCTCGGCGTCACCTCGTAGTCGTTGCTGTAAGCACGCTCGGTGAGCCTGCCGATGGCTTCGATCTCACCGTGCCTGACCAGGCGGATGCGGATGCCGTCGGTCTGCGTCAGGTCGTAGCGGTAGGCCAGCTCCACGCCGGCGGTCTCGTCCTCGGTGTCCCGGCCCTTCACCCTGGCGAATCCGACACGCTCGGCCAGCCGTCTGGCCTGCGTGTTCGCGGCACCGACGTCGAGGACAACCGCCCTCGCGCCACCCCGGCGGGCGAGCTCCAGGCCGGCGTGGACCAGGGCATCCGCAACTCCCGCGCCTCGCGCTTCGGGAGCCACCGCGGTGAAGCGCAGCTCGGCCTCGTCCCCGCGTGCGAGACGTGCGGGGTCCGTTCCGGCGCGAAGGACCGTCGTCGTCCCGATCACCACGGAGGCCTGCGATTCGCTGCCATCGGCGACCGCCACGAGCACCGTGCCGGCCTCGCTTCGCGCGACGACGTCCCGCTCCGCAGGTCGGCGCCACTCGCGCCACCGTGCGCTGCCGTGGGAGCCAGCGTCGAAGGAGCGAACCGTCAGCGCCCCAACGGCCTCGAATTCGTCCACTCGGGCTTCTCGGACGATGAAGCTGCCCGGGTTCGTGTTCGTGCGTGGCTCGACGCTAGCTGCGACGCTCATAGACCATCCAATACTTCTCCGGGCTCGACGCGCCCGTATGTGCAACTGTCCAGCATACGACGACGACGCGCGCAGTCGCTCAGACAGCGGGCGAGCGGCGATCAGTTCGCGTCGTCGACCGGCGTGATCACGCGGTGGGAGCCGGTCGCGGGATGCGCCGCCCGCGCACGCACCGCGGCGAGCTGTGCCTCGACGATGTCGGCGACGAGAGCAAGCGCCCGCTCCTCGAACTGCTCATGCTCGTCCGCAGCCACATGCTGCGCGTCGACGTGCCGCAGCCAGGACGTGGTCGCTCTCACCGACGCCTGGGTGTACCCCTTGGACTCGGCTTCGGACCCGCCGAACAGGAAGGCGACGGGCACCCGCAGCCCCGACAGCGCGTCGCGCGAACCGGACCCGGCGCCCTCGGTCACGCCGGCGGGCTCCTCAGACGGCCCGATCCCACCGTTGACCAGCACGAGCGCCCCCACACGATCTGGATGCGCTCCCGCGACGGCGATGGCGAGGTCTGCGGCGTCCGCAGCCCCGACAAGCACTGCGCGCTCGATGGAGAAGTGGTCGAGCAGTTGAACGACAGCCGGGATGCTGGTCGACGGAGCAACCTCTAACCTCTGGGCCCAGCCGAGGTCGTCGAGAGACGGCGCAAGCACGTGCGCGTCCGGAAGCAGCTCGGCGAGGGCTCCCGCGGTCGCCGAACGTCGCTCATCGAGGACCAGGAGGTTGTCGTACTTGCGCCCCTGGGAGGAGAGCCACTCGAGGACTTCGACGGGCCCCCCGTCGAGCTCCACGCGCCGTCCTCCGGGCCCGGATGCACGGCCGGACCGCCGTGCCGCGTGGAGGGCGCGGAGCGCGCGCACGGGCGAGATTGCCTCATCACCCGTCATGCGATCCACTCCTTCGCTGGCTCTCAATGGTACGCATTCACGCTCCAGCGTAGACGCGGTGGCGCCCGCCCGGCCGTTCCGAGGCAGAGGGAGCGCTCGGTCGAGCATTCCAACTCACGCTCGTCGGATGCCGGTTCATCACTGAGGCCAACCTAACCCCAGAGAAGCGCCGCATGTCCAACATCACCACCTGGACCGCGTTCCGAAAGCACCGGTCACCTTCTGCGGGTACTGGAAACTCGGCAATGTCGACGCCACCCAGAGCTGACCAGACGGTGGGTTTCCGGCCTATGACCCCGCGTGACGATTTTCGCCTGAATTCGCCCGCGATAGCGGGCGCAGAGCGTGATAGCGTTGGGCTCACGCGCTGAGTGTCGGGAAGCCGTCCAGTAGCACCGCAGTGAATACGGGTCGAGCGCGCGCCCCATCCGAATCGGAACTGCCCCCAGACAGCACCGACCCAACTACTTATCCACCCCTGATCTTTGCTCGTTCACGCTGTCGTGAACAGCAACCCGAATCGCTCCAGATTCGGACAGCGCAGTCCTGCGCGAAATAGACCGTGCCTAATAAGCACAGATCCGTACGCGGATCAATCGCCCGAAGTACGGGCTGCATAACAATGAAGGAAGAAAAACATGGCAACTGGCATCGTGAAGTGGTTCAACGCAGACAAGGGCTACGGCTTCATCGCTCCGGACGACGGAACGCCCGACGTCTTCGCGCACCACTCCGCAATCGACGTCCAGGGTTTCCGCACGCTTGAAGAGAACCAGCGCGTGGAGTTCGATGTGACCCAGGGACCCAAGGGTCTCCAGGCCGAGAGCATCCGCCCGCTCTAAATACAGGCTCTCAGCGGTCCTCGTCCTCCGACGAGCTGACCACGCCCAGCGAGTGCGACCTTCGGGTCGCACTCGCTGTGTTTGTATGCGGACGCAGCTCCGGGTCGGTGAGCTATCGAAGCGGACTAAATCCGGCACCACCCTCCCCTGAGATGCGGGCGCTCGACGAGTCTCCTGCCTACCCTGATCGGGTCGCGCGCCATGCGGCGCGCACCACACCGACTTCAGGGGGAAGATTGAGTGCAACACAGACGAACCGAGCGGAACACCGCAGAACCAGCCTCGCTCTCGCGACAGCGCTCGCCGCGAGCACACTCGCAATCGGCGGCGGCATCACCACGGCGGGTGCCGCGGAAGCGGACTTCACCTACCCGACCGCGATCGATCCCTCGTCGCTCACGATCACGACCAACAGCGGCTCATCGTCGGAGGAAGCGAAGAAGTGGGATTGGCTCCGCATCGACGCAGAATGGTCAGTCCCAACTGGGGCGACGGCCGGTGAGACGTTCGGCATCACGCTCCCCCCGGAATTCGGCATAGCGGGTGCCGGCACGTTCTCGATCTCCGCGCCGGAAGACCCGGACACGACCGTCGCGAACTGCACCGTCAGCGACGATGACGCCCCGGTGGTGACCTGCACCCTCACCGACCACGTCGACGCCCTCCAGGACGTTGCCGGCGATCTGTGGTTCTGGGCTGAGGCAAGCGAGGTCACGGAGAAAGACGGACTGGACTTCGTGATCGACGGCGTCGTGACGGTCGTGGCCCTCCCCGGCGGCGGTATCGGCGTCCCGGCCGGTGAGCCGCCGGTGACGTCGCTGGTCAAGGACTCCTTCCCGATCACGGCCAGTGGCAGCATGACGTGGCGCATCTACGTGCCCGGTTCGCAGTTCGCCGGCCAGGAGACGTTGACGATCACGGATGCGCTCAATGCTGGCGCAGGATTCGCGCCCCACGAGATCGATCCCGGATCGTTCTCGTTCGCCGCAGCCACGGGGGATGGCGAACTCACGGATGTCGACCCGTCCGAGTACTCCGTCTCGGTGAGTGATGACCTGCTGAGCTACACCTTCACGTTCGCGGGTCCGATCACGTCTGACGCTCGATACCGCCTGATGTACAGGACCACCGCAACGGGCCCTCTCGTGCTCGGGCAGAAGTTCGGCAACAGCGCGAACGTCGACGGCAGCACCGTCGAGCACGTCACGACGGTCAAACAGCAGGGCGGCGGAAACGGCACGGGAACGACTCCGACTGCCACGCCGACACCGACTGCCACGCCGACGCCGACACCAACTCCAACTGCCACGCAGACACCCACGCCAACCGCCACGCCGACGCCAACGAGTGCCTCGCATCCTCCTGTGACGCCGACGATCACGCCTGCTCCGGAGAGCAGCCTCGCGACGACCGGAGCCGAGACTCTGGCACCGTTCGTAGCGGCTGCAGCGGCCTTGCTCCTGGTGGCCGGTGCAATGCTCCTTGCACGCACCAGGCGCTCGCAGCCCTAACGCGCGAGCTCTCGAATGCCACCCTGTCCTCGACAGGGTGGCATTCGTCGTTCACGGACGACACCGTTCGCGCTCCGCAGATCGGGTGTGTTCGAAGAAGAACCACCGGTAGGACGGGTATCCTTCTGGGGCGAGAGGCGAACCCCCGAGCGCCGAAGACCTCGTTCACTACCAGCACCAGATCTTGAACGGAGCAACACCCCCTCCATGACCACTCCCCCCACGTGGCCTCACACTCCGACAATCCGCCCCAAGGACCGCAAGCAGCGCATCGAGTCGGCCGCCACGCAGGCGTTCGCGCTTCGGGGCTACCACCAGGTGAGCATGAGCGACGTGGCTGCCTCGGTCGGCATCTCCGCCCCGGCCCTGTACCGCCACTTCGCCAACAAGTACGACCTGTTCAAGCACACGGCCTTCGGTATCGTCGACGCCGTCGAGGGCGCAACGGATGAGGTCACCGAGACGACCGTCGCCGCGGGTGCCCCCGCCGAGGAGCGGGCTGCTGCGCTCATCCACGCGACGCTCGACAGCCTCATCAAGTGCCGCGGCACTGGCGAGATCATCCGCTGGGAGTCCCGCTACCTCGAACCCGCCGACCGCGCCTCCGTGGACCAGCGCCTCGCGAAGGTCTACGGACGTTTCTCGAGCGTGCTGAAGGAGCTGCGTCCAGGCTTGAGCAGCGAGGACCGCGCGCTGCAGAGCCGGGCGGCGTTCGCGGTGCTCGCGAGCGTGTCCATGCACCGGACGAGCATCTCCGCGGCGACCTCCGAGTACTTGCGCACTGCCTCGCAGCGTGCCCTCGAAGCCGACCTCCCCGAGACGGAGGCGTACGTCGCTCCTGCCGCCACGGGGATCCCGTCGACCGCCAAGCGCGAGCAGATCGTGGCGCACTCGATCGATCTGTTCTTCGCGCGGGGATACAACCTCGTCAGCATCGAGGAGATCGGCGGTGCCGTCGGCATCACGGCCTCCGGGGTGTACCGGCACTTCGAGAGCAAGAGCGGAATCCTCGCAGCCGCCTGCTCCCGGGCCGCCGAGTACCTCGGTCAGGTGACGCGTGACGTGTTCGCGGCCGTCGATTCCAACGATGCGGCGTTGGATGGCCTGATCGACGCGTACGTCGAAGCACAGCTCGCGCACCACAAGCTGCTGCAGGTCTACATCGCCGAGTCGACGAACCTCAGCGACGAAGAGCGTGAGCGCCTGCTGGCCCTGCAGCGGGACCACATCGAGGAGTGGGCGGGCCTGCTCCGTGCGGTCAAGCCGCAGTTCTCCGCCTCCGAAGCCCGCTGCATTGCCCACGCCGGTTTCCACGTCGTCGACTCGCTCGGGCGCGTGCTCGCCTGGCAGGACACGCCGAGCAACCGCGCGCGCGTCGCGCACATGCTGCGCGCAGTCCTGGGCGTCTGACCCGAATCGCAGTCTGCGGCCCGCGCCTGGAACAGGCGCTGGCCGCAGCCGTCACCGCGGGTCGGTGCCGTGGACTCCCGCCGTTCCGTGCTCGCCGATGGGCGGGCGCCGCGCAGCTCGCACCTGATCGGCGAGCACCTGCGCGCCGCTCGTGGTAAGGGCCCGACGCCACGGCAGCACCCCCTCGATCTCGATCTGGATCGACATGCTCAGCACCGTCCGGATCACCACGATGAGTCCGAGGATGAGCGCGTCCTCCAGCGAGGGCTTCGACGTGATGGTGCGCACGAGGTCGGCGGCGACGAGCACCTCGAGCCCCAGGAGGATGCCAGCCCCGAGCGACGTGCGCAGCGTCGTAAGAGCGGCCGTTCCGCCCTGCCCGCGCAGGAGCGCCAAGCCGGCGAGCACGATCGCGACGATGATGCCGATGATGATCGCGGCGGCGCCGAGGACCTCGACGGCGACCGCCACGATCTCGAATACGCGGTCCATTGATTCCTGCATCCCAGCTCCCCTGTCTGCTTATTCGTGCCTGCGGTGGCGCCCGGCGAGCACACCAGCGCACAGGAACGCGACGATCCCCGCGACCGGCACCACGATGAGACCCACCCGGAGCGAGGTTGCATCGGCAAGCAGCCCCACGAGGGGCGGTGCCGCGAGAAACCCGAGTCGCATGAGCCAGGAGACGAGCGTGATAGCCGTGCCCGGCTTGAACCCGGGCAGCTCGTCAGCCGTGTGCAACGCGGCGGGCACGAGCGTCGCGATGCCCAACCCTGCAGCGGCGAACCCGGCAATCGTCCCGCCAACGCTCGGGAACAGCAAGGCGACCCCCATGCCCAGCGCCGTCACGAGACCACCAGCCTGCGCGACTCGGCGCTCCCCGAACCGGTCGACGAGGCGGTCCCCGAGCATCCGCCCGACGAACTGCGCGCCCACGAGCGCGATGAAGCCGAACGCGGCGAGCGCCTGAGGGGCATCGAGCGAGCCGGCGAGGTAGAGGGCCGCCCACGTGCTGCCCGAGTCCTCGACCACCGAGCCGGCGACGGTCAGGAGGACAAGCGCGAGGAGCACGACGTACTTCGCCGACCCACCCCGAGATGCCGTGCCCGCTTGCACGACCCTGATTCCGGCAGTCGACACCTCGACGTCGTCGTGCTCTGGGCCCGGGATCATCCACCGGTACGCGAGAACCGCCACGATCGTGAAGAGCACGCCGCTGACGCCGAGGTGCAGCGAAAGGGGAACGTGCAGCGCCACGGCCGCCGCTCCCATGAGCCCGCCGAGCACTGCGCCGATCGACCAGATCGCATGGAATCCGTTGATGATGGAGCGCCCGAAGCGGCGCTGAACTCGCAGTCCGTGCGAGTTCTGCGCGACGTCGGTGAGCGCATCCGCCGCACCGCCGAGCGCGAACGCCGCTGCCAGCAGCAGCCCGTTCGGCGCGAAGCTCGCCGCGAACAAGGCGACGCTGGTGATCGCCGTGCCGGCCACCGCGAGGCGCGACGACCAGAAGCGGCGGATGAGCGCGGCCGCGGCGAGCCCTGCGAGGAGCGCGCCACTCGGATAGGCGGCGACGACGAGCCCGAACTCGACGTTACTGAGCGCGAGCTCGGCTTTAAGCCCAGGATACCGAGGGAGGAGGTTCGCGAAGAGCGCCCCGTTGGTGAGGAACATGGCGGCGACGGCGATGCGCGCCCGCCGGTCAGCCCGGGAGGTCACTCCCCGACCGCGTCGTCGTGGTGCTTGCTGAGCATGATGCAATCCAAGCACAGCAAGCGAGCCTCGCCCTACCGCCGGGCCTGCAGCGCCAGCAGGACGACCAGGTAGGCGCCGCCCATGACGATCGTCACGACGCCCACCGGGACAGCGCCGCCGAGCGCGTGCTGCGCGACGAGGTCGGCAGCGAGCAGCAGCACCGCGCCGAGGACTGCCGAGGACAGGATCGGCACCCCCGGCCCGCGCTCGAGACGCAGCGCGAGCTGCGGGGCCGAGAGCGCGACGAACGCGATGGGACCCGTCGCCGCGGTCACGACTGCCGTCAGCATTACGCCGACGATGAGCACGGCGAAGCGTGTCGGCTCGACCCGCACGCCGTGGCTCCTCGCGGTCTCGTCGCCGAGTTCGAGCTGCCGCAGCGGGCCGGCCAGCAGCGCGACGGCGGGCACGAGGAGCATCAGGATGACCGCGGCGGGCACCAGTTGCGACCACTGGGCGAGCGCAAGCGACCCGGCGCCCCAGATGGACGCCGTCATCGCGACCTCCGTCTGCGCGCGCAGGAGCATCCAGGTGTTGAGGGCGTGCAGGAAGGCCGTCACGCCGATGCCGACCACGATGAGGCGGAAGCTGCTGACGCCTCCCCGACGTGCCAGGGCGTAGACCAGGATGGCCGTGAGCAGGCCGCCGGCGAGCGCTCCGACTGCCGTCCCGAGGAACGTGCCCGCGCCGGCGATGATGACGATGACGGCACCCGTGTACGCGCCGGTCGAGAAACCGATGACGTCTGGCGAGCCGAGCGGATTCCTCGTCAGCGACTGGAAGAGCGCGCCGGAGACGGCGAGGGCCGCCCCGAACACGAGTGCCGCGACGACTCGCGGCGCTCGCCACTCGAGCACGACGGTCGTTGCGAAGCCGCCGTCGGGGACGAAGACCGCCTCGAGCACTTCGATGGGGGTGAGCGGGTACTTGCCGAGCCCGAGCGCCACGACGGCAAGCAGGACGGCGATGCCGCTGAGGATGAGCGTCACCACGACGGTGCGCCGCAGTCGGAGCTCGCGCGCGAGCCTCGCAGGACCTGCAGGCCTCGACGGTGCCGTCCGGTGATCGCGCCGCGGCGTGATGTCCTGCCTGGTCACAGGCCGCTCACCTTCTTCCGGCGTGCCAGTGCGATGAGCACCGGGGCGCCGATGAACGCTGTGACGATGCCGACGGGGAGCTCGCCTGGCCGGAGCACGACCCGGCCGAGGACGTCTGCGACGAGCATGAGAGAGGGGCCGAGGAGGACGCTGAGTCCGAGGATCCAGCGCTGATCCTGGCCGACCAAGGCCCGTGCGAGGTGCGGCACCATGAGGCCGACGAATGCGATCGGGCCGGCGATCGCCGTGGCGCCTCCCGCGAGCAGGGTGACGGCGACGATGGACAGCACCCTGGTGCGCGCGACCGAGGAGCCGAGCGAGTGGGCGAGGTCGTCGCCAAGCGCCAGCGCATTCAGCGAGCGGCCCAGCGAGAGCGCCAGCACCACTCCTGCGACGACGAACGGCGCGACCGGCAGCGTGGTCTCGAGCGTTCGGAGTTGGAAGGAGCCGGACTCCCACACGAGCAGGGCGTTGAACCGCTGCGGGTCGGAGAAGCGGATCGCGGCGATGATGCCGCTCAGCACGGCCCCGAACGCCATGCCGGCGAGTGTGAGCCTGAGCGGGTTCGGCCCGCCTTTTCCGCTGCCCAGGAAGTAGACGAGCACGGTTGTCGCCGCGGCGCCCAGGAACGCGAACCACACGTATCCGTTGGGGCTGGTCACGCCGAGCACGGCCACGGCGAGCGCGACGGCGAAGGATGCCCCCGAGGTGACGCCGAGGATGCCGGGGTCCGCGAGGGGGTTCCGGGTGACGGATTGGATGATGGCTCCAGCGACCGCGAGGCCGGCGCCCACGAGCAGGCCGATGATGGTGCGCGTGACGCGCAGGTCGAGAATCGCCGTGCGCGTGGCCTGGTCGATGTCTCCCCCGGTGACCGCGGCCCAGACCTGATCGAGCGGCACTTCCCGGGAGCCGATCGCGATGCTGAGGGCGCAGGCGAGGGCGAGCAGGAGCGTCGAGATCAGGAGCATCAAGCCGCGCCGCGCCCCCGAGACGCGCCTGGCCGAGCCTGCGGCGGAACGCACCACGCCGCCGGGTGGCCCGGCTTTCACTTCTGTCGTCACAAAAACCGAGTTTAGGCTAACCTACATCGACTGCCGCTCACTCAGACAGAAGGTCTCTATGAAACACCTCGCCAAGGGCCTCGCCCTCGCTTCCGCAGCCGCACTCCTGCTGACGGGATGCTCCGCGGCCGCCGACACGGATGCCGGGGAGACGGCCGCCCCGGCAGTCGGTGGCACGTTCCCAGCGGTCGTCGACACCAAGTTCGGCGAGGTCACGATCGATGAGGCGCCGACCCGCGTCGTCGCCCTCGGATGGGGTGATGCCGAGACCGCGCTCGCGCTTGGCGTCCAGCCTGTCGGCGCGTCGGACTGGCTGGCGTTCGGCGGTGAAGGTGTCGGCCCCTGGGCTGAGGGTCTCTACGACACGGCCCCGGTCATCATCGAGACCATGGAGCCCGACTACGAGGCGATTGCGGCCCTCGAACCCGATCTCATCCTCGACACGAAGAGCTCCGGAGACCAGGACCGCTACGACCGTCTCTCCTCGATCACCACCACGGTCGGTGTGCCGGAGGGAGGCGACAGCTATCTGACGTCGACCGACCAGCAGATGCAGCTCATCTCGAGCGCGCTCGGCGTCCCCGAGAAGGGTGACGAGCTGCTCGCGGACGTGGACGCGGCCTTCGCTGCTGTCGCAGACGCCAACCCGGAGTGGGCTGGCAAGACGGCGACCGCGGCCACGAAGACGTCCGAGGGCTGGGGCGCGTACATCGACGGCAGCGAGCGTGTCGCGTTCCTCGAGAACCTCGGCTTCGTGCAGAGCCCGAAGATCGCCGAGCTCCCTGTCGCCGAGTCTGGCTTCACCTCGACCGTCTCCAACGAGCAGCTCGACCTGCTCGATGCAGACCTGATCGTCGCGTTCCCGATCTTCATCGAGAAGTCGGCCATCACCGATGACGCGCAGTGGCAGCAGATTCCCGCAGTCGCGGACGGGCGTGCCGTCGTCATCGACGGCGACGTCGCCTCGGCGTACTCACTCGGCACGACGCTCGCCGTGCGGTACGCCATCGACCAGGTCGCCCCGCAGATCGAGACGGCGCTCGCCGGCAAGTAGCGCGCAGCCTGACGCAGACGGCGCCCGTCCACCGAGTCCCGGTGGCGGGCGCCGTCCCCGTCTGCGCACCAACCGGCACGCTCACTCGCGACGTGCCTCCGCGAGCGACGCGAACCGTTGCCCTGTCCAGGTCACGGCCGCCTCGAGGGGTCCGCGGCGCCGCCACCAGAAGAAGACGGCGCCGACGGCGAGGGCGCACGCGACATGGATGAGCCAGATCGGGGCGCTCGAGACAAGCCAGAACAGCTCCGGGGCATCCGCGAGCACACCGCCGTGGACCAGCGCCGTATAGGTGACCCCTGCCACGATGACGTGGAGGGTGTAGATCGTCAGCGGTGTCGCCCCCGCGCCGAGAGCCGGTCCGAGGACGCGGAGTGTCGCGTCGCCGAGTCGCAGGCAGACGGCGAGGCACAGGCCGATGGCGATGAGTGAGGTGCCCGCCGTGATCGCCAGGTCGAACGTCGTCCCGGAGTGAGGGGCGGGCGATGCCAGGAACCAGCTGCTCTCCGTCGGGGTGGTGCCGAAGGCGGCGGAGTAGAAGAGCTCGGACGCCTGATCTCCGGCACCCGTCGAGGCGCTGATCGAGCTCAGACCGCCGAATGGCCCGGCGAGCAGCATGCTGATGCCGACGCCCAGGAGCGCTAGCACTGTGCCCACGGCCGTGAGTCCGAGGCTCAGCTGCAGGATCGTGCCGCGCTCGCGGGCGACGAGGAGCATCCGCCCGACCACCATGCCGACGATCGCGTAGACCACCCAGGTCAGCACCGGGTAGGTGCCCGTGACGAAGAGCCCCCGGAGGAGCTCGAGCGGATGCGCGAGGTCGAGCCAGCTGGGTGTGCCGAGCTCGGAGCCGACGTTGAGGGGCGCGCGCAAGAGCATCGACAGGAACGGCCACAGCCCGGCCCAGGCGGTCGCGACCATGAGCAGCGACACGTTCGAGAGCCGGAGGAGCGGCGCGACGAGCCAGAACACGAGCCCGTAGTAGACCAGGATCACGGCGATCGGGCCGGGCACGAGGCCGAGGGTCACACCGATCACCATGAGGGCCAGGCCTCGCCCGAAGACGTTGAGGGCGGCCGCCCCGAAGGCGCGGCGGTCCCGCTGCTTCCTCGTGGTGAGCACGACGCCGATCCCGGCGAGCACCGCGAAGAGGGCGGCCGCCTTGCCGCCGAGGAACGCGGCGAGGGCAGGCGTGGATCCGTCAGAGTTGGTGACCCACACGTGCGTTGCCATCATGCCGATGAGCGCCAGGAAGCGCGCGAGGTCGAGGCCCGTGATGCGTCCCGCGCGCCGAGCGCCCTCGCCCGCAGGCCCACCATCACGGAGGGGTGCGGCCGGCTTGCCTGGCATGCTCTGGGCGCTCACGCATTCACGCTACCGTCAGGGCGCGCCGACGCGCACGTCCCGGCGGGGAGGCGGAGTCAGGTCCGGAGGATCTTCTCCATCGATTTCCCCTTCGCGAGCTCGTCGACGAGCTTGTCGAGGTAGCGGATCTCCTGCATGAGAGGCTCCTCGATCTCCTCCACTCGGATGCCGCAGACCACGCCCTTGATGAGGGCGCGGTCCGGCTGCATGAGCGGCGCTTCGCCGAAGAAGCCCTCGAAGTCGACGCGACGCTCGATGGTCCCGTCGAGTTGCTCCTCGGAGTACCCGGTCAGCCAGCGGATGATCTCATCGACCTCGGCCTTCGTGCGCCCCTTCCGCTCCGCCTTCGTGACGTAGTGCGGGTAGACGTCCGCGAACGCGGTCCCGTAGATGCGATGGCCTGCCATGTCAGCTCCCTCGTGTTGTGCAGATTCTAGCGACGTCACCTGCCGTCACGCGCTGTCACATCGGAAGATTCCGCGCGCATCCGGGGTTGGTTCGAGCATGGCAACTCTCGGAATCATCGGTGCAGGCAATATCGGCAGCCAGGTCGCTCGGAAGGCGGTGGAGGCGGGGTACGACGTCGTCATCAGCAATTCCCGCGGGCCGGAGACGCTCGCGTCGCTCGTCGCGGAACTCGGGCCGACGGCACGCGCGGCGACGGCCGTCGAAGCTGCCGAAGCCGCGGAGGTGGCCGTCGTGACCATCCCGCTCCACGCGTACAGCGCCGTGCCTGTCGAGGCCCTCGCCGGCAAGATCGTGCTCGACACCAACAACTACTATCCGCAGCGCGACGGTGCCATCGCCGAGCTCGACGACGAGACCACGACGACGTCCGAGCTGCTCCAGCGGCACCTCCCCCAGTCGCGGGTCGTCAAGGCGTTCAATCACATCGGCGCCGCCGACATCACCAGGGACGCTCGCCCCGCGGAAGACACCGAACGGCGCGCTCTGGTCGCGGCCAGCGACAGCCAGGACGCCCTCGACGTGGTCCGCGGACTCTACGACCAGTTCGGCTTCGACACGGTCGAGGTGACGCCGCTCGCCGAGGGATGGCGCATCCAGCGCGACACCCCGGGCTACGGAGCCCGAGCGACGAAACCCCAGCTGGTGGCGGCGCTCGCCGAAGCCAAGCGATACCGCGACCTCAGCTGAAAGCCAGCGACGGGTAGCGCACGAAAAGAGGGCCCGATCGAGTGATCGGGCCCTCAGTGGTGTGGACCTAAGGAGATTCGAACTCCTGACCTCCTCGATGCGAACGAGGCGCGCTACCAACTGCGCCATAGGCCCTGACGGGAGGAAACATTACCACTGGGCAGCACGGACTGCCAACGCGACCCGCGCGGGCCGTCGCCGAATCAGGGCCACCGTGCATCCCGCATGAGGTTCCACGATCCTGGATCACGGACGTCAACATTGGAGGAATCCGTATGAGCTTCTTGACTACTCATACGGATCGTTTGGAACGGTCCCACAGTGTGTACCATCTCGAGGTATGCGCACCGCCGGACTCCCGCCTACGTGGCAACGTGACTCGCACACCCCCGTGATCGAGCCGGACGTCTCCCCGCCTCTCGCCTTGCTTCCCGCGGCGAGAACCCTGCCAAGGCAAGAGCAGGGCCACGCTGTCCAGTGGGAGCCGCATTCGCATCCCGTGAGCCAGCTCCTCTCCGTGCAACGCGGGATCATGAAGCTCGTGGTGGAGCGAAGCGTCTGGGTGGTGCCGCCTCACTTCGCCGTCTGGGTCCCTGCCGGCATCGTCCACACGAGTCGCGTCTCCGCAGACTGCGAGTTCCAGGCGACGTTCTTCTCGGAGCGGGAGTCGTTCCTCCGCCCCCGAGACGCCTACGGAGTGACGGTCACGCCGTTGCTGCAGGAATTGCTGGCCCGCCTCCAGGCCGCCGATCTCACCCAGGTGCAGCGCCGCAACATCGAGCGGGTCCTCTTCGACAACCTCGCCCCAACGTCGCACGACCTCCGCGTCCGCATGCCACGCGACCAACGCATCCTGCCCATTGCCGACGTGCTGAGCGCGGACCCGGGCGACCGCAGATCGCTCGACGAATGGGCGGAATCGCTCGCTGTGAGCAGCAAGACGCTCGCCCGGATCTTCCAGAACGAGACGGGCGTCTCGTTCCACAGCTGGCGCCAGCTGGTCCGCGTGCAATCGGCGCTCGAGCAGCTCTCGAACGGGCAGAGCGTCGCGCTCGTCGCGCGATCACTGGGATACGCGCAGACCAGCACGTTCATCGACGCCTTCAGACGAGTGCTCGCGATGACCCCGGGCCAGTACCGCGCACACGCCCTCATCGCCTGAGCGGCGCGGCGTCCCGGGAGGCGGAGGACCGGACTCTCAACACCCGACACAGCCGAACCGTGGGATACTCGGGAGCAAGGAAAGCCTAGCCTGTGCCCGCCAGACGAAGTAGGTCCACAACATGCGAGACACCACCGAGCTCACTCGTGCGAGTGCACCTCCGATCGCCGACGCTCGCAAGCGCAGCCTCGCGTGAGCGGAGAGTTGCGCGCCGCGGACCTCACGGTCGCCTACGACCAGCGGACCGTCCTCGATGGGCTCGAGGTCACCATCCCGGCGAACTCCTTCACCGTCATCGTCGGACCCAACGCGTGCGGCAAATCCACCCTCTTGCGCTCGCTCGCCCGTCTGCTGCCCGCTGCTGGCGGCAGCGTGCTCCTCGACTCGACGGATATCCGCACACTGAAAGCCAAGGAACTGGCCAAGCGCATCGGGCTACTCCCCCAGTCCTCGATCGCCCCTGATACGATCACGGTCGCCGACCTCGTGGCGCGCGGCCGACACCCGCACCAGGGCATCCTCCAGCGGTGGTCTCACGACGACGACGACGCGGTCGAAGAGGCCCTCGTGCGGACCGGCCTCACCGACCTCGCGGAGCGCAGCGTTGACCAGCTGTCTGGCGGTCAGCGCCAGCGCGTGTGGATCGCCATGGTGCTGGCTCAGGACACCCCCGTCGTGCTTCTCGACGAGCCGACCACGTACCTCGATCTCGCGCACCAGATCGACGTCCTCGAACTCTGCGCCGAGCTGCACCGCCAAGGCAAGACACTCATCGCCGTCCTGCACGACCTCAATCAGGCAGCACGCTACGCGACGCACCTCATCGCATTGAACGCGGGCGAGCTCATCGCCGAAGGGACCCCGGCAAGCGTCGTCACCGAGGAGCTCGTCGCCGAGGTCTTCGGCGTGCGAGCACGAATCGTGCCGGACCCTGAGACGGGCACACCGCTCGTCGTTCCCCTCGCCCACTCCGCCCTCGTGCAGCGGTCTCCCACGACAATGCCTGCATGACCGAGGAATACACGCCATTCCCGCCGTTCGTCACCCAGGTCAAGCGGGTGACTCGCGTCTCCCCCAGCTACGTGCGGATCACGCTCGGTGCCGACAGCCTCGAGCACTTCGCACCGCACGGCAACGACCACCGCATCAAGCTCGTCTTCCAGCACGCCGACGGCAGCTACGGCGACTTCGGTATCAAGGACTCTCCAGCGCCCGCGCTCACCGATTGGTACTCGAAGTGGCGCACACTGCCGGACGAGCAGCGGAACCCCATTCGCACCTACACACCCAGTGCGACGCGCCCATCGCTCCGGGAGGTCGACATCGACTTCGTCCTCCACCAGCCGGCCGGCCCCGCCACCGCGTGGGCGGCGAACGCCAGGCCCGGGGACGAGCTCATCGTCGTCGGCCCCGACGTCCGAGCCGAGGATTCGACCGGCGGCATGGACTTCCAACCCCACGGGGCGAGGCGCCTCCTGCTCGCTGCCGATGAGACGGGGCTGCCAGCTGTGCGCAACATCCTGCAGCGTCTCCCGACGACGACCGCGGCGAGCGTGTTCCTCGAAGTCCCGTCGGCCGCCGATTGCGTTCCCCTCCCCACCGGCAACGCGGACGTCGTCATCACGTGGCTCGTGAGAGGGCAGCACCCGTACGGCGAGCGACTCACCCAGGCCGTGGATGCCTGGGCCGTCGCGACGGAGATCTCCGGTTCGTTCTACGCGTGGCTGGCCGGCGAATCGTCGACCGTGAAGGTCATCCGCCGACACCTCGTCCGCCAGTGCGACCTGCCGCCGAGCTCGATCACCTTCTCGGGGTACTGGAAGATCGGCCGGGCAGAGAACTGAGGGGCGGCCGGGTCAGTCGCCGTTGGGGGCTGACGTGAAGTTGGGGCCACCGCTGGGCTGCGGCTCCGGCTTCGGCTCCGGGGGCTTCGTCTCCTCTGGCTCAGGAGCCTGCGACGGCGCGGGCGCCGGCGTCATCTGCGGAGCCTCGGTCGCTGGCGGCTGCGTCGCCGCAGGCGCCGAGGGGGCAGGCGCAGCGGTCGTGGGAGCAGGCGGAACGTAGGTGCGGCGGTTGCCGAAGTGCTCGGCTCGGGCATCGCCAACCACCTGCGGGATCTCGATGACCGCGGCGACCAGCGCCGTCAGATCCTGACCCTGCGCGTTGGCGCGGACGATCTCGATGAGCTCAGCCAGCCGCTCATCGGTCTCCCACTCAGACTGGTCGTACTCTTCGACCTCGGTCTCCGCTGCGGTCGCAACCCGCTGCGAGTACTCCGCGACGAAGTAGGGCACGGCGGATTGCATCGTCGAAGTGGCGCCGGCGGCGTCGTTTGCGTCGATCTGATCCCGAGCCGTCGCGAGCAGGTCGCCCATCTTGGTCTTCGACTCGTCCGTCACAAGACCGTTCGACATGACGTACGCCGGCTCGATCGCGTCGACCTGCGCACTCACGGCGAGGGTCTCCGGGCTCAGGACGACGACGGCCGGCTGCGCAGGGGCAGCCGTGGACGCTGCGAGCGCCTCCTTGCGGACCGAGGCGAACGAGCCGATCGAGACGGGGATCACCACCACGACGACCACGAGTGCGACGGCGGCCACGAACCAGCTCACCCGGGCGGCAGCGGGAGCGGCACGGAAGCGCGCGAAGGGACCACCGAGGAGGAGACGAGCGTTCGTCGCGCCGGTGCGGTCGAGCGTCTCATCGCCGGCCGCGAAGATCCCGTTCGGCACATCGATCGATGAGTCGTCGGTCTTCGCGAAGGGGTCGCCGTCTACTGGTGTTGCCATGATCCGACCACACTAGTGGATCGCCTGCACCGCCTGGCGGCGACTAGCCGACGCGGCGACGCCGAAGCGCGGCGTCGAGATCGCCCATGCCGGGCTCGACCTCGTCCAGAATGCCCATGCTCGCCCAGCGGCTCGGCCGCTTCTCGACCGGAGCAACCACGATGGGGTTCAGCACGGCCTCGCTCAGCTGCGGCGACGACTGGGCCAGCCCGGCACGCGTGGCCGCGGTCTGCGCGAGAGGCACCCCCTGCATCGCAGCGGAAGCGCGCGTCGAGAACGTCGCGATCCCTGGCTGCGCGTGCGCATCCCGAATCTTCTGCTCGGACCGACGCGCTGCCTCACGAAGCAGCTCGAGGTGGTTGACCTTCTCGACCTCGACACCGCCGCCAGGACCGTCCGGACCGGGCCGCCCGGGGGTCCCCGACTCCTCCTCAGGAGCAGTCAGCGACTCCGCGGACGCACGCTCGAGGTACAGGGGCTTCGGCACTGGAACGGGAACCCAGCCGTCAAGCGACTCCGTGACCTGGACCTCCGCGGCTGGCTGAGCTGCGGGACGTGCTGCGTCGCTCACCGAGAAGTCGATCGTTGCATCCGCGCGTCGTTCAGCCTTCGGCTGGCGCTCGGCGCCAACCGCGACTCGTGCCGCGAGACGCTGCGCGTTCGCGATGCGAGCGAGGCGCTGCAGGCCCGCGACTCCTGCGAGCACCGTCACCACACCGGCGACCAGCACCCACCAGACCCCTGCGGTCGCGCCGAGCGAGATGCCCACGCCGACCGCGACGATTCCCACGAGCGTCACGAGAGAGGTGACGAGACGACCGCGCCGGGTCGCACGCGCGGCGCGCTGGCGGTCTTCCGCAGAGCGGGGCACGGTCACGGCAGGCAGGGCCCGACGAGCCGCCTCATCGCGTTCACGTTCCGCGCGCTCGGCCTCGGCCCTCGCACGCTTGATGCGGCGCTCCTGCTCGCTCACGCCACGCCCGTCGGCCCGCACGCGAGCCCCACCGAGATCGCTCGTGGTCGCGAGCGAGTGCAGGGCCTGCTGCATGCGGATGGCGTTCTGCTCGGTGGCGAGGTAGTTGCGGCGGCGCACCCACGTCGGCACGAAGTAGGCGAGCCAGAGCGTCACCGCCAGGGCGAGGACGAGACTGCTGCCGAACTGCATGGCGTCAACATTAAGCGCGGACGCACCCGCGGCCGCCGATTGCTGCGGAGTGTCAGATTCGGGAATCCTGAACTTCTCGCGACGCGCGGGCTGAACCTCACCGGAGAGGGTTCGACGTCCGCTCCCAATCAGCCTCGGGCACCTGCGCCTCACGCTCGTCGGCGGCGCCCTCGCGCCACCGTCGCAGCACCCCCTGCGGCACCTCTTCGCGCACGACGGCGAAGCAGAAGTGGTCGCGCCAGTCACCGTCGATGTGGATGTACCGACGACGAAGGCCCTCGTACCGGAAGCCCAGCTTCTCGACGACCCGCAGGGACTTCGCGTTCTCGGGTCTGATGCAGATCTCCATGCGGTGCAGACCGAGCCCCTGCAGGCAGTGGTCGGTGGCCATCGCCGTCGCGGTAGTCGCAAGCCCCTTCCCCGCGAAGTCACGCGCGACCCAGTAGCCGAGTGTCGCCGAGGACAGGGCACCGTAGCTGATACCAGACACCGTCAGCTGGCCGGCGAATCGACCCTCGTACGTGATCACGAACGGCAGGGCCGTGTGCGCCGAGGCCTGGGACAGCAGAGATCGGATGCCGCCGCGCACGTCCCAGCGACCGCCACCACCAGGGCTCGTCGCCTCCCACGGCTGCAGCCACTCGCGGTTCGCGAGCAGCACTGACTCGAGCTCCCGCGCATCCCGGACCCTGATGGGACGCAGCGACACCGGGCCGTGCGTCAGCGTGGGAACGGAAGCGCTCATAGGAAGCGGAGTCTACTCTGCGAGCGACTTCGCGAACTGCCGCAGCCACGGGCTGAGCGCAGGCCCCAGCTTGGGGTCGTCGACGGCGAGCTCGACGATCGCCTTGATGTAGTCGAGCTTGTTCCCCGTGTCGAAGCGACGCTCACGGTAGACCACGCCCACGACACCGCCGAGTTCCGCCCGGTTCGCGGCCAGCACCTGGAGGGCGTCGGTGAGCTGGATCTCTCCCCCGGCGCCCGGCTTCGTCTGCTCGAGCACGGCGAAGACCTCGGGGCGCAGCAGGTAGCGGCCGATGACCGCGAAGTTCGAGGGCGCGTCCTCGACAGACGACTTCTCGACGAGACCCGTGATCTGGATCGTGTCCGGACTGGCGCCCGGCACACCCTCCGCGACGCTCGAGGCGGCGTCATAGGCAACGACCCCGTAGGAGGAGATCATGGCCGGGTCGACCTCCTGCAGGGCGACGACGCTCGCCCCCGTCGCCTCGTGCACCTCGATCATGCGCGAGAGCAGCGAACCGCCACCCGCCATGATGTCGTCACCGAGCAGCACGGCGAACGCCTCGTCGCCGACGTGCTGACGCGCGCGCAGCACAGCGTGCCCGAGCCCGAGCGGGTCGCCCTGACGCAGGTAGTGCACGTCGGCGAGATTCGTCGCCGCCCGCACCCTCGCGAGCTTCTCCGTCTCGCCCCGCGCCTCGAGGAGCGCCTCGATCTCGGCGACCCGGTCGAAGTGGTTCTCGAGGGTCGTCTTGTTGCGCCCGGTGATCATGAGCACGTCCGACAGGCCCGCCTCGACTGCTTCCTCGACCACGTACTGGATCGCCGGCCGGTCCACCACCGGCAGCATCTCCTTCGGTATGGCTTTCGTCGCAGGCAGGAACCTCGTCCCGAGACCCGCAGCAGGAATAACGGCCTTTGTGATGCGCGAGGACATAGGCCGTATCGTATGGCCCTCGCAGGTCGTCGCGAAACGCGAAGCGCCCGCGCGCGTCATCGCGGCGCGGCACCTGCGGGTCCCTCGACGGCCGCGCGTGAGCCGCGCACGTGCCCTTCGCTAGGCTCCTTGCCATGGCGACCGACGCGAAGACCGAGAAGCGCGCCCTCCGCGCGGAGATCCGACAGCGACGACGCAGTCACGGAGAGCTGCTGCTCTCGGAGCACGCCGAACACCTCTCGCACCACCTGCGGGAGCTCGTCGTCGCCCACGGCGCGACACGCATCTCCTGCTACCTCTCCGGCGAGTTCGAGCCGAGCACCAGGCCGTTCCTCAACTGGGCAAGCGACGCTGGCATCACCGTGCTCCTCCCCGTCACACGTGAAGACGGACTCCTCGACTGGGTCGTCTCCGACGGCGAATCGGAGCACCCGCACGAGCTCAGCTTCCCCGAAGCCATCGGCGAGCTCCTCGGGCCCATAGCGCTCGGCGACGCGGACCTCCTCATCGTGCCCGCCGCATCCATCGATCTGGAGGGCTACCGGATGGGCTGGGGGCGCGGCTACTACGACCGGACGCTCGGCTCGATGGCCGACAGGCCGCCCGTCTTCGCCGTGGTCTTCGACGACGAACTCGTCGGCGTTGTCCCCCGCGAGGTGCACGACGAGCGGGTGGATGGCGTCGTCACGCCGTCCGGGATCACACGTTTCTGACGCATTACCCCGCGGGCCCTCCGGCGCGTTTATGCTGTCCTGGTCCCGAAAGCGAGATTATGCCTACCTATTCCTACCGTTGCACCGAATGTGACAACGCCTTCGACATCCAGCAGGGGTTCGCCGACTCGAGCCTCACGGTCTGCGACGCGTGCGGAGGCAAGCTGCGCAAGGTCTTCGGTGCCGTCGGCGTCTCCTTCAAGGGATCCGGCTTCTACCGGACCGACTCCGCGGCCAGCGCCAAGAAGGGCTCCGGCTCCGGCTCCGCTTCCTCTTCGGGGGCCACCTCCGAGTCGAAGCCCGCACCTGCCAAGAAGGAGCCGGCGCCAGCCGCGGCCTCCGGCACATCCAACAGCAGCAGCACTTCAGCTTCTTCCTGAACTGACAACTTCTCCGTACGCGAGTACAGAACGAAAGGGGACCCCGTGAAGGGATTCCGCGAATTCATCATGCGTGGCAACGTCATCGAGCTTGCCGTCGCCGTCATCATCGGTGCCGCGTTCACCGGCATCGTCACCGCCATCGTCGATGGCATCTTCAACCCGATCATCGCGCGGCTGTTCAAGGCCGAGGACATCGCCGTTGCAACAGTTGAGATCTTCGGCGCCAACATCGGTTTCGGCGCGGTCATCGCCGCGATCATCCAGTTCGTCCTGATCGCAGCGGTCGTGTACTTCGCGATCATCGTGCCGATCAACAAGCTCAACGACATGAGCTACCGCCTCATCCACGGCAAGCCGAAGCCCGCCGTCGAGGCCGCCGTGACCGAGAAGGACATCCTCGAGGAGATCCGCGACCTCCTCAAGGCCCAGCAGGAGTCGCCAGCGAAGCTCCAGGGCGAAGGCCCCGAGACTCGCGCCTAGTCGAACTCGCTACAGCGCCGCAGCCCCAAGCGCTGCATGAGAACGCCGCCGGTCACCCCGGCGGCGTTCTTGCGCCTCGGCGCCGTCTCAAGGGCAGGCCATGGGCCGATCAGGACGAACGGAACGTCTCGCGGCCCCACACCCAGGAGAGACACGCGATGGCGAGCATCAGCGACGAGACGATGATCGCCCAGGTGAACCCGAAGAGGTCGGCGATGACGCCGGCCACGATCGGGCCGAGGATGCTCCCACCGTCCTGCGTCATCTGGTACGTGGAGAGCACCTGGCCGCCGCTGCGTCCGTAGCCGATGATGTCGGAGATCACGGCCTGCTCTGCGGGGGCCGCGAGCCCGGAGCCCAGTCCCAGCACGAAGCTCAGCGCGAGCATCGTGGCGATATCGCTGGCGAACGCCGTCGCGAACATCGCCACCGCCGAGACGCCGAGGCCGATGAGGATGAACGGGCGACGCCCGACACGGTCCGTCTTCCGCCCCGCATACTGCAGCGAGACGACGTTGCCGACCGCGCCGACGGCGATGACGACCCCGATCACCCAGGGCTCCTGGCTGATGCTTGTCGCGACGAACAAGGGAAGGATCGCCGTCCGCACGCCGAAGTTCGCCCATCCGTTCGCGAAGCCGAACACGAGCGAGGCACGATAGGCGGAGTCCTGGAGCGCCTCGCGCAGGGACTTCGGCTCGAGCTTCCTCATGCCGGGGGCTCGGTCGTCGCCGGCATCGTGCAGTCCGGCCTCCTCGGCGGCCTTCTTGGCAGTGACGCGGTGCGCGCGCCCCATCATGACCCCGACGATGGCCGCGGCGATGACGAGAGTGCCGGAGTAGACGAGGAACGGCACGCCGATGCCGAACTGCGCGAGCGCCCCGCCGACCGCGGGGCCGGCGATGTTGCCGACGAGGAAGATGCCGCCCCAGAGGGCCGAGATGCGCCCGCGGATCTGCGGCGGCGAGTAGCGCGCGATCATGCCGGCGGCGGAGATCGTGAACATCACGGACCCGACGCCACCGAGCCCCCGGAAGACGAGCAGCTGCCAGTAGTCCTGAGCGAACGCCACGGCGGCCGTCGACGCCGCCACGATGAGGAGTCCCGCGACGTAGATGCGCCGCTCCCCCAGCTTGTTGATGAGGGCGCCTGCCCCGGGGGCGAACACGAGCCTCATGAACGCGAACGCGCTCACGACCACCGAGACCAGCGTCGCGCCGACTCCGAAGCTCAGGGCGTACTGCGGCAGCACCGGCACGATGAGCGCGAAGCCGATCGCGATGAAGAACGTGGCGACGAGCAGCACCCAGATCTCTGCGGGGATGGGAGGCCTGGGGCCGTCCGCGCTCGAGACGACGGGGGTCTGTCCGGTGGTCGGATGCTCGGGATCCGAACCCGGCACGTTGGGGTCGTTCGGTTCGATGGCCCGCTCAGCCATAGTGCGGTGGCTTGTCGGCGCGCAGCCGGTCGTCGTTGGGCCCCCTGGGGCTTTCAGCACGGTCGTCGGCGTAGCGCACGTCGGTGTCGCCCCAGGCGCTCGGAGAGTCCTCGCCGGCGAGCACGGCGGGCTCACGCCTGCCGTCGACCGACTGCGGCGCCGGGTCGCTGCCGGGCGGCGGCGGCGTCGTCACGCGGCGTCGCGGCTTGCGCCCGATGGGCGTCGATGCAGGCTCGCTCTGGTCATTCGAGTGGGTCACGCTCAGCTCGAACCGCCGGGCTCGCCCGGGCGAGCGATCGCGATCTGCTGGTTGCCATCGGGCAGCGTGACCGACGCGAGGCTCGCGCTTGCCGCGGCCCCCGCATCCGTCGTCGACCGACCGGCGGCCAGTTCGCCCAGCTCCCCCTGCATCGAGCCGGCCGCGATCCCGGCCGTCTCCGCGGGCAGCGGCACCTTGAGGGCCTTGCCGATGCGACGCGCGACGGCCTCAGGGTGCGCGAACAGTTCGAACGAGTGCACGCGGAGGTAGTACCAGCCGAGGCGCTTGAGGAGTTCTGGGCGCAGGCGCAGCGTCTCGCGCAGCGTCGCATCCGCAGAGCCCGCGATGCGCAGGTCGAGCCCGTCCGTGTCGATCGCGATCGCCCGGCCGCGGTAGGCGGCGGCCAGCGGGATGCGTCCGCGGTGGAAGAGCTCGACGGTCATGCCGAAGGACTCGAGTCGGTTCGCGAGGTCGAGCAGCATGGGCGGCGCCTCGACGTCGCGTGCCTCGCCGTCACCCTCCTCGTCGGGCACGGATTCTCCCGCCGTGGGCTCAGACGGTGCGGCGCTGCCAGCGGGCGTGCCTGCCTTGGCGGCGTCCGGGTCGGCTTCACCGAGGATCTGCGCCAGGCCGAGAACGCCCCGCGACATGCGCGACGGGTCGAGCTCGCCGGGCCGGATGCAGGAGACGACCACGAGAGACCGGCGGGCACGCGTCATGGCGACGGCAAGCGCACGCTCGCCGAGCTCGGTGCCGAGCACTCCGAAGTTCGCAAGGACGCGGCCATGCGGCGTTCGGCCGAAGCCGATCGAGAAGATCACGCGGTCGCGCGACTGGGCGGTGGCCAGCTCGATCGTCGTGACGGTGAACGGCTCGCCGCGGGCTGAGGTGAAGAACTCTGCGATGTCGCTCCGTCGGGAAGCCGCGGAGTAGACGGCCTGCTCGACTCGACGGGCGTGCAGGGCGGACGCGGTGACGACCATGAGGGACTCGCGTGGGCGGTGGACGGCGTGGTCGACGACGAGCTCGACGACGCGGCTCACCTCGGCGTCCGTCGATTCGACGCCGCCGGTGATCGGGTCGGGAAGCCCCGTTCCGTTCTCCACGAACGAGAAGCTGAGGCTCGAGTGGCCGAGCAACGTGCCAGCCCAGGGCATGGAGCGGATCCGCCCCTTGTAGAAGCGCCGGTTGACGAGTTCAGCGAGGTCTTCGCCGCCCGCGCGGTAGCTGCGCGTGAGCGCGTGCTCCGGCAGGAACTCGGCGAGCCGCGAGTACACGGACTCGCCGACCTGGTCGGTGTGCCGGAGACCCCACGTGTCCGTGCTGTCGGCCGACGGTCGGGTCACGGCGACCGTGAACGGCGTCGGGTACTGGGTGACCGGGTCTCCGAACGCGACGACCTGGTCGCCACGACGGATCGCCCCGATGCTCTCGGCGATCGACATCGTTCCCGCATCCACCAGGACGACGGTGTCGAAGTGGATGCGCTCGCTGACGAGCGGCACATCGTACGGAGTCGTGAGCCAGAGCTGCGCGATGCTCTTCGAGACGTCGCCAGCTTCGAGGGCGAGCTTCGTGGAGGGCACGCCGGGGCGGCGCAGCAGCTGCCGCAGCGCATCCGCCTGCTCGCTGTAGTCGACGATCGCGACCTTCCACGCCTCGGCGAGCTGCCAGGCGAGCTGCGCCGCGGAGTGATCGGTGTGCGCCTGGTCGACGACCCTGAAGTCGCTCTCGAGTCGCGTCACGACCCGGGTGTTGGCGTTGAGGAGGGCTTTGTCGCGGTCGAGGAGGTCCTCCAGCACCGACTGCCACCACGCGAGCTCGAGCTCGTCGCCGAGCGCATCCGCCTCGACGTGGCGCTCGGAGAGGTCCTCGAGCAGCGGGGTGAGGCCGAGGTTCTCGAGGCGCTCGATGATGGTGAGGCGCTCGACGATGTTGTGCAGCACCTCGCTGTCGGCCGCGAGTTCCGTGATGCGGGCCGGGAGGTCCGCCAGCGGCAGCTCGCTCAGCGAGACGGCGCCGGCGTCGACGAGCGGCTCGTCGAGGAGGCGCAGCTTCTCGGCGACCTCGCGGTGGAACTTCCTGACGTCCGAGATGCCGGTGGGGACGGTCGGGGTGGAGCCATCCGTGACGTAGCGGTGCCAGAGGATGCGCTGACGCTGGGCGAGCTTGAGCGACTCGTGGAGGTCGTCCACGACGACGCCGGGCCGCACGTAGTCCTTCGCGAGCTGCCGCAGCTGGCGGCGGCGCGCCGACGTCAGGTCGCTGCCTTCCCGCTTGGGGTTCGTGGCGTGGATGACGTCCGTCAGCGAGTGGTCGAAGACCGCCGGGCGGAAGCGGTCGAGCGTCTCGCGCAGGTCGAGCAGCAGGCGGAGGTAGATGCCGAGCTCGCCGTAGGTCTCGGCGGGGCGCATCCTGGTTCGGCCGACGAGCTCCTGCGCCCGGTCGATGACCTCGACCAGCACTCCCGCGTCGAGCTCGACGGCGGCCTCTTGCGCGCGGTTCGCTTCGTCGGTCGACTCGAACGAGACGCCGTACCAAGGCGAGTCGTCCGGGCCGTACTTGAACTGGCCGAGCTCGCCGGCGGCGCGGAGCTGACGCGCGATCGCGTCGCGGCCCGTGGCGATGGCCTCGATGGCGTCGCGGTCGAGACGCGCCGTCGTGATGGGCGGGTGCTCTCGCAGCTCGAGGCGGGAGAGCTCCTCGAGGGCGTCGAGCGCGGAGACGCCGAGCGCGGGGTCAGGGTGCACGAGTGCGTCGCGGTAGTCGGCGAGCACGTGGCGGAGACGGACGAGCGCGTCGTCGAGCTCGTGCATCGCGGGCTTGCGGGCCTTCTCGTTGCGCGAGATGGATGCGATCGCGTCACGGCGGAGGGTTCGTGGCGTCACGGCGAGGCCCTCGAGTCCCACGCTCTTGAGGCGCGCCCTGATGGCGCGGATGCTCGCTGAGCGTGGCGTGACGACGAGGACGCGCTTGCCGTCGGCGACGAGCAGACCGAGCGCGTTGATGACGGTCTGCGTGAGGCCGGTGCCAGGCATCGTGTTGATGACGGCTGAGTTGCCGGCCGCGATCGCGTCGACGACGCGCTCCTGCTCGGTGTCCGCGTCCAGCAGGAACCGGTCCCCGACCGGGTCACGACGGTCTGGGCTCGGCCGCTGCTCGGCGGGCCGGGGCGCGGCGACCTGGCGGCGTGCTTCCTCGTCACCCGCGAGGGCTCGAAGCACTGGGTGGGTGAGCTCGTTCGTGTCGCGGAGCATGGCGCTTGCCACCTCGCCGAAGCTCGAGATGACGGCGCGGGCCGAGACCGTGAATTGCGGGATGGAGGCGCCGAGCGCTCGCGTGCGGTCGAAGACCTGCTGCGGCAGGAAGGCGTCGTTGGACTTCGCGAGCTCGAGGAGCTCGGCCACCGGGAGGCGCACGCCGAAGTGCTGCGCGAGGTGGCGCACGAGTGAGGCGTTCACGCGACTCGGGCCCTTGAGTGTGAACTCGTAGTCGCGACCTGCGCGGCGCAGGTCGACCGTGCGGGTGAGGATGGGCGCGCGGAAGTGCTTCCCGTCCTGCGTCCACTCAGCGAAGCCCGTGGCGAGCTGGATCGTGCTCATGCCGCGGCCGGCGAGCAGCTCGGTGCCCTTCTGCGCGATGAGGTCGGCGGCGTCCCGAGCGCCACGGAACGACGAGTTCTCGCGCACGAGCGCCGACAGCAGCACGGTCTTGCCCGCAGCGAATGGCGCGATGCCGCCGGGGTGCGCGCTGGTGAGCTCGACATACGTGCCTGGTTCGTCGGCGAAGTCGAGGAGCGGAGATGGTCCGCCGAGTTGCGCCAGCTCGTGCAGCCAGGCGTCCTGGGCCGCGTCGACGGCCGCTTCAAGCGCCCGCGCCTCCTCGGCGCGTTCGAGGTCGAGCGCGGTGAGCGCCTGCTCGTCCGCGGATGGCACTGGATGGGTCTTGCGTTCGTGCGCTACCGCATCCGCTACCCAGGAGCGGCCGCGCGTGAGACTCGGACCGTCGGCGCTCCGTGCGCGCACCCCGTCCTCGTGGTCGCGTCCGAGGTCGAGGGACTGCCCGTCGTCGTGGTCATCGCGGTCGCCCTCACCACGCTCGGCGCGCTCGCGCTCGAGGCGTTCCCGCACCGGACTCAGGTCGGGAATCGGCTCCGTCTCATTGTTTGTGGGCGCACCCTTGCCGGAGCCGTGATCGTCGCTCTTCGCGTCGCCCGGCTCTGAACCTCGTTTACGAAACAGACCCCACACGCGTGACACTGTAAGTGTCTCGGCCGGTCGGGGGGTGGAGGCGCGCGTGGTTGCGCCGAGCTTGGCCTAGTTTTCGCGCGACTTGGGGTCGATACCGTGCGGCGGCACCTGACCGGCTGCCCCATCCCCGCCGACCGTCTCCGACCTGTTCCGCCCCCGGATGGCGTTCACGATGAACACGATGCCGACGACGATGACGATGACGGCAGCCGGCCACAGCTCCCAGATGTTGCCGAGCCCGCCGAGCACGAGCTCGTTGAGGAGGAAGAACGCGCCGACGGCGATGAGGATCCACCCCCACCAGTTGCGGATGCTCGTGATCAGGGCGACGATGCCCACGATCATGGGGAAGATCGGCCAGAGGATGCCCCACTCGATGGGGAGCACGCCGAGGCGGTCGAGAAGGTAGGCGGTGCCCATGATGATGAGCCCGACGCCGAGGCCGATCGGGCCCGCGAGGCTCGCCCTTCGCTGTTCTGAGGTGCTCATGACCCAACACTTCCACTTCGAGCGGTCCACGGACCCGTTCGTTGCGAAATCATGATGAACTTTCGGCCGCTCCCAGGCTGGGGCGGCTCGCGGTGCGCGCGGAAGTCCGCGAGCACCGGTAGCATTGTCGCGCCAGCCTCTGTAGCTCAATGGAAGAGCAGTTGCGTCCTAAGCAAACGGTTGGGGGTTCGAGTCCCTCCAGGGGCGCTGTCGGGGACACAGCAAAAACGGCCGACTCCCGCGAGTTTCCGCGGGAGTCGGCCGTTTCTCATTTCACTGAGCATCACGCAATATCGATGGATATCGGTGCC
>NZ_JBEWYX010000016.1:0-96230 GCF_041366455.1 Pseudoclavibacter sp. JSM 162008 | reverse complement strand
TTCCGAACCCGGAAGCTAAGACTCTCAGCGCCGATGGTACTGCAGGGGGGACCCTGTGGGAGAGTAGGTCACCGCCGGACTTCTTCATGAGCCGGGGTTGGTTGGTGAGTGAGCAGAGATGCTCCTCGCCAACCAACCCCGGCTTTTTTGTTGCCCGGAAACACGGCTGCAGAACACGCACGACGATTCCTCCGAGCCAGGAGCAATACAATGCCGCACATGGGTGAATCCCGCAGGAGGAACTCCCCTGACGCCAGCAACTCCCCGGGCCCCGGCATCTCGAAGGTCATCAACAACAACGTTGTGATCCAGATCGACGGATCCGGGCACGAGCGCGTGCTGATGGGGCGAGGGCTCGGCTTCCAACTCAAGCCGGGCGACCTCATCGACCCATCCCGCGTCGAGAAGACCTTCGTGCTCGCAACGGGCAGCGAGGGCGACCAAGCGCTGCAGCTGCTGAGCGCCGTGCCCTACGCGGTCGTCGAAGCCGTCATGGGTGCCGTCGACGAAGCCGAGCGCGCCCTCGGCCGTGACCTCGGCAAGCGCCTGCCCCTCGCGATCATCGACCACATCCAATACGTCCTCGAACGCCTCGACAAGGGCATCCGCATCCCCGCGACCTCCATGCCGGAGCTTCGGGTGCTGCACCCCCAAGAATTCGCCGCCTCCAAGCAGATGGCAGCGTCGATCTCCGCGGCACTCGGACGTGAGCTCCCGCCGGAAGAAGCCGTCTTCCTGACCATGCACGTGCTGAACTCCACACGCGACGAACCGGACGGCACCTCCGCGCTCCTCTTCCGGCGCGTGCAGCACGTCGTCGTCACCGTGGAGGCCGGCCTCGGGGTCGACCTCGACGTGGACAGCCACGACTACGCGCGCTTCATCCTCCACATCCAGTTCCTCCTGCAGCGGCTCGTGTCGCGCAGCATGCTCCGCTCCACGGACTCCTCGTTCTTCGACTTCACGAAACGCACCTACCCGCGCTCGTTCGCGATCGCCGAGCAGGTGAAGAGCTACGTGCGGGAAGCGACGGGCGTCGAGCTGACCGACGAGGAGCTGCTCTACGTCACCGTGCACATCGAGCGCCTCGCTCAGCACATTGCCTATGGCACGGACGTCGAGCCGATGCTAGAGTGACTGCCGCAGGGCAATGAAGTCCTGCGGAATCCTTGGATTGTTACCGGTCACGCGGGCAAAACCTGAACTCATATCGCCGAAATGGCGGTGTTCGAGTTCAGGTTTTTTTGTTGCCCAAAATCTCCCTCGAGACGCTTGGCGCGGGCGACAGACCAGGGACTCCAGACTGAGTTGCCGCCGTAGGCGGGAGAAGGAGAGCGGTCCCATGGATCACTCAAGAGTTGCAGCGGATGTGCTCAAGGGCGTCGGCGGCGAAGAGAACGTCAAGTCGGTTGTGCACTGCATGACCCGCCTGCGCTTCGCGATCAGAGATGACGCGAAGATCGACAAGGCGGCGGTCAAGGCCATCCCCGGCGTCATCACGACGGCCGAGGCCGGCGGCCAGTACCAGGTTGTCATCGGCAACGAGGTGCCAGAGGTCTACGCGGAGCTCGGCAAGATCTCGGGCCTCGTCGCGGGCACGCAGACCACCGCAGTTGACCCCGACGAGCCCAAGAAGAACCTCTTCAACCGCTTCATCTCGATGATCGCGGCCCTCTTCACACCCCTGCTGTGGGCCCTGGCTGGCACCGGCCTGCTGAAGGCGTTCCTCTCGGCCGCGGCGACCTTCGGCTGGATCGCGACCGACACGTCGACCTATCTGGTCCTCAACGCGCTGTCCGACGCGTTCATCAACTTCCTGCCGATGGCCCTTGCCATCACGGCGGCGCGCTACTTCAAGGCCTCCGAATGGACCTCCTTCGCGATCGCCGGAGCGCTCGTCTACCCGACGATCACCCCGCTGGTCGGAGCCGAGGGGCTGACGTTCTTCGGCGTCCCGTTCACGATGGTCAGCTACGTCTCCAGCGTCATCCCGATCATCCTCATCGTGTGGCTGCAGAGCTACGCGGAGAAGTTCCTCTACGCCAAGCTGCACTCCTCGGTCCGCCGCTTCCTGACGCCCATGATCGTCGTCCTGATCGCGGTCCCACTCGTCTTCGTGGTCGTCGGCCCGATCTCCGCGCTCCTCAGCGGATGGCTCGGCGAGGGCATCGGCTGGATCTTCGCGAACGTGCCATGGCTCGGCGGCGCGATCATGGGTGGTCTGTGGCAGGTGTTCGTCATCTTCGGCCTCCACTGGGGCTTCGTGCCGCTGTTCACGCTCGAGTTCCAGGCAACCGGTCAGATCCTGCTCATCGGCCCCGTGTTCGCCGCCGTCCTCGCGCAGTCCGCGGCAGTCGCCGGCGTGTGGGTGCGGACCCGCGACAAGAAGCTCAAGTCGCTCGCGGCGCCCGCCACGCTGTCCGGTTTCCTCGCCGGCATCACGGAGCCCGCGATCTACGGCATCAACCTCCCCCTCAAGCGCCCCTTCATCTTCGGCATCATCGGCGGTGCACTCGGCGGTGCGATCATCGCGATCGGCGGCGTCTTCTCCACGGCGTTCGTCGTCCCCTCCGGCCTGGCGCTCCCGGCGCTCTTCGGCAACGGCAACATGCTGTTCCTCGGTCTCGGACTGATCGCCGCGATCGTGGTGTCCTTCCTGCTCACCGTCATCCTCGGCTTCAAGGACCCGGTGGATGAGGATGCCCCGGCAGCGGCAGCAGCCGCGAACAACGACCTCGAGGTCCGCAGCCCCCTCGACGGCACCGCCGTCGCACTGTCCGAGGTCGCGGACCCCGTGTTCGCGGGTGGAGTGCTCGGCAAGGGCGCTGCCGTCCGGCCCAGCTCCGGCGCCGTCTACGCGCCGTTCGACGGTGTCGTCGCCGCCGCCTTCCCGACGGGACACGCCATCGGCCTGCGCCACGCGGACGGAGCCGAGGCGCTCATCCACATCGGCGTCGACACGGTGAAGCTCGGCGGCCAGCACTTCTCCATGAAGGTCGAATCCGGCCAGGCCGTGAAGGCCGGCGAACTGCTCATCGAGTTCGACGTCGACGCCATCAAGGCGGCCGGCTACGACGTGACCACGCCCGTCATCATCACGAACGCCGAACTGTATCCGGAGATCACGAGCCAGGTCACCGGCCCCATCTCGCACGGAGAGGCGCTGTACCTCGCGAAGTCGGTCGAGGCCGTCGCGCTCGCCAAGTAGGCGCAGCCACGCCTCCAGCCCCACATCCACATGCTCACGAACTCACGCACGAACGCATCGCAGAACGAAGGAGACACGCGTATGACGACAACCAACTTCCCAGACGGATTCCTCTGGGGCGGCGCGACCGCAGCCAACCAGCTCGAGGGTGGCTACCTCGACGGGGGCAAGGGCCTCTCCATCCAGGACGTCATGCCGAAGGGCATCATGTCGCCTCCCACCGAGGGGCCGACGGACGACAACCTCAAGCACGTCGGCATCGACTTCTACAACCGCTACGCGGAAGACATCGCGCTCTTCGCGGAGATGGGATTCAAGACGTTCCGCTTCTCGATCGCGTGGAGCCGCATCTTCCCGAAGGGCGATGAGCTCGAGCCGAACGAGGAGGGCCTCGCGTTCTACGACCGCGTGCTCGACGAGCTCGAAAAGCACGGCATCGAGCCGCTCGTCACCATCTCCCACTACGAGACGCCGCTGCACCTCGCGCAGCAGTACGACGGCTGGGTGAGCCGCGAGCTCATCGGCTTCTACGAGCGCTACGCGCGGGTGCTGTTCACGCGCTACGGCTCGCGCGTGAAGTACTGGCTCACGTTCAACGAGATCAACTCGGTGCTGCACGCCCCGCTCCTGAGCGGTGGCATCCTCACCCCGAAGGAGCAGCTCAGCGAGCAGGACCTCTACCAGGCGATCCACCACGAGCTCGTCGCGTCGGCGCTCGCGACTAAGATGGCGCACGAGATCGCCCCGAACGCGCAGGTCGGCTGCATGCTCATCGCCATGCCCGTCTACCCGCTCACGCCGAGCCCGGCCGATGCGCTCGTGGTCATGGACGTGGACCACTCGAACCTGATGTTCGGCGACGTGCACGTGCGCGGTGAGTACCCGGGCTTCGCGCTTCGCCTCTTCAAGGAGAAGGGGATCAACCTCAACATCACGGATGAGGACCGCGAGATCCTGAGGAACACGGTCGACTTCATCTCGTTCAGCTACTACATGAGCATCGCTGAGACGGCGGACCCCGCGGCTGGCGCCGGCGAAGGCAACATCATGGGTGGAGTGCCGAACCCGACGCTCGAGAAGAGCGAATGGGGCTGGGCGATCGACCCGGTCGGCCTGCGCATCGTCATGAACCAGTTCTGGGAGCGGTGGCAGAAGCCGCTGTTCATCGTCGAGAACGGGCTCGGGGCGAAGGACCAGCTCGTCGAGGTCGGCGGGGTCAAGACCGTCGAGGACGACTACCGCATCGCGTACCTCAACGACCACCTCGTGCAGGCCGGCGAGGCCATCGCCGACGGCGTCGAGCTGCTCGGCTACACGACGTGGGGCTGCATTGACCTCGTCTCGGCGAGCACGGCGCAGCTGAGCAAGCGGTACGGGTTCATCTACGTCGACCGCAATGACGACGGCTCGGGCACGCTCGAGCGCTACAAGAAGAAGTCGTTCGACTGGTACGCCGAGGTCATCCGCACGAACGGTGGCAGCCTGCAGGCGTAGCGGCCAGCCCCGGTAGTCCGTTGCTCGGGGGATCGGCGCTCGCAGAGGCGGGCCGCGCACCTCGCGCGGCCCGCCTTTCGTTTCGGTGCACGCGATCGGACACACCCGGACAGGGGATTGCCGAGGGTCACTGACCAACATCAGTGCAATATTCGGGTCTCCAGGCGCCGCGGGGCGCGTTTCGCCCGATATCGCACTGCTGTTGGACAGCCGGGCTCAACACGCTCTTCGACCCGACCGCCGGGGATGGCGTCACGCGAGGCTGCGACGACCGCGTGCTGCCTCAGAGGCAACACCGAGCGGATGCGCTCTTGGCTGCCCTCGAGGCCGAGGCCCCCGGGGTCTTCGAGATCGACGCACCGGAGGGCGGCCTGTTCCTCTGGCCGCGCATCGCGGACGACTCGATAGACGCCGACAGACTCGCGGACGACGCGACGGCCGAAGGTATCAGCTACCAGCGCGGCTCGTTCTTCCCCTCAGGGCCTGGCACGGATTCGGATCGACGCCTCCGGCTCTCCTACGGCGACACGTCCGTCGAGCGACTCCAGGAGGCCGCCGTCCGCCTCGGCCGAGCCGTCGCGAAACAGCGCTGATCGTCGCGCGCCTGCCGTCTCGGGCGCCTGCCGTCTCGGGATGGCAAAGTCACTTCGTTGAGGAGAGTTTCCCCGAAAACAGCGAGGTTCCCATCCCGAGGTGAATTTCTTTCCCGAGACGACTTCTCTCTCGAGGTCACTTCCCAGCACGAGACGCCCCGGAGTGGTTCCGTCCGAGCCAGCTGCCCTCCGCTTCGGGATGGGAAACTCGCTCCGTTCGGGAAAGCTTTCGCCAAGACAGCGACTTTTCCATCCCGAAACCGGGGGCCGGGGTCGGGGTGAGTTCGCGGGCCAGTTCGAGGGCGACTTCGCGGGCGAGAGTGGGGGCCGGGACGCGGAGGGCAGCGTCCTACGCGGACGGCTCGTCCGCAGCCGCAGCTGACTCGGCGGGCACCGCCTGCGGCTCCCGGCCGCTCGTCGAGAGGCGCGCGAGGTGGATCTCGAGGTAGCAGACCTCGGCCTCGCTGAGCTTCCCGCCCTGCGCTTCGATGATGTCCCGCACACGGTCGCTCGTGGCGACGATCTCGGGATACGAGTCGCGGATGGCCGTGAACAGCTGCGGGGGAGCGCTGTCGAGCTGTGTGCGGGTCGTCATGCGCGCGTACAGGTAGCGCAGGTGGGTGACGAAGCGGGCGACGTTCGTGGGGTCGGCGGTCGCATCCGCCCCCAAGGTTTCGGTGACCACGTCGACGACGCTCTGCAGGGTCTTCGTCATGGCGACGGTCTGCGAGGTGTCGGACTTCGCGAACTGCGCGTTGACGAAGTGCATGGCGAAGGCGGTGGCCTCGTCGGCGTCGATGGCGGAGTCGGCACCGAGCTCCTCGTTCGCGAACCGGACGGTCGCCTGCCCGAGCTGCGTCTCGCGTGGGTAGAGCTGCGCAATCTCCCATTTGAGGGGGAAGTCGACGCGCAGGCCTGTCTGGGCTCGGACGACCGCGAAGTGCAGGTGGTCGGCGACGGAGAGCAGGAGCGCCTGGCTCGGCCGCACGTCACCTGCCGTCTCGGCGTGGTCGACGGCCCGGCGCGCCACGCGGAAGACCTCGAGCGGGATCTCGCGGGCGAAGTCGGCGAGCTGCCGCAGCTCGAGCGCGGTGGAGGGGGCGAACGATTCGGTCGCGGAGGCCAGCTCGACGGTGTCGCCGAGGCGCTTCCCGAAGCCGATGCCGCGGCCGAGCAGGATGACGCGGTCACCGGCGGCGTCGACCATGACGGCGTTGTTGTTCAACACCCTCAGCAGGGTTCCCGTCTGCGTCTTCGTCATCGGGTCTCCCCTCCTCACGTTCTCGGGTTCGGCGTGCAGCGTCTGTATTCAGCCGCCGCACGCACAGATGAAGACTACGTCCGCTTGGACGCAGCCCGAGTGGATTCCCGGGGACCCCGACGTGCGGGGCCCCGGGAAGGACACTAGATTCCGGTGCCGTTGGCGCTGATGACGCCCGCGTACCAGTCGAACGACTTCTTCTTCGAGCGCTCCATGGTGCCGTTGCCGGCGTTGTCGCGGTCGACGTAGATCATGCCGTAACGCTTCTTCATCTCGCCGGTCGTGAACGAGACGACGTCGATGATGCCCCACGGCGTGTATCCCATGAGGTCGACGCCGTCTTCGGAGACGGCGAGCTCGACCTGCTCGATGTGCGCCGTCAGGTACTCGATGCGCGCGTCGTCGTCGATCGAGCCGTCCTCGTTCACGACATCGATCGCCCCGAAGCCGTTCTCGACGATGAAGAGGGGCAGCTCGTAGCGCTCGGTGAGCACGTTGAGGGCGTAGCGCAGGCCGACGGGGTCGATCTGCCATCCCCAGTCGCTGGCCTTCACGTACGGGTTCGGCACGGAGTTGGCGAGGCCGCCGTTGAAGATCTTCTCGTCGTTCTGCACGTCGGCCTTTGCGACGGTCGACATGTAGTAGCTGAAGCCGAGGTAGTCGACGGTGCCCGCCGCGAGGATCTCGGCGTCGCCGTCCTGCCAGCCGATGTCGTAGCCTTCGCGCTCGCGCTCCCGCACCGCGTAGGCCGGGTAGTGGCCGCGCACGTGCACGTCGGGGAACAGGAAGCGGTCGCGGCTCGAGATCTGCGCCTCGAGCACGTCGGCCGGGTTGCAGGAGTACGGGTAGATCGGGACGTGCGAGATCATGCCGCCGATCTGCAGGTTCGGGTCGACGTCGTGGCCGGCCTTCACCGCGAGAGCGGATGCGAGGAGCTCGTTGTGCGCGACCTGCAGCACGACCTCGCGCGGGTTGTCCTCCGGCGTGAGGAGCACTCCCGAGTTGGTCCAGAGGAACAGCTCGTTGCGGGTGTCGAGCTGGTTGTTGATCTCGTTGAACGTCATCCAGAATTTGACCTTCGTCGCGTACCGCTCGAAGCACACCTTCGCGAAGCGCTCGAAGAAGCCGACGAGGGCACGGTTGCGGAAGCCGCCGTACTCGCGGGCGAGGTGCAGGGGCACCTCGAAGTGCGAGAGCGTGACGACTGGCTCGATGCCGTGCTTCAGCAGCTCGTCGAAGAGGTCGTCGTAGAACTTCAGGCCGGCCTCGTTCGGCTCGAGCTCGTCGCCCTTCGGGAAGATGCGGGTCCACTGGATGGACGTGCGGAAGCACTTGAGGCCCATCTCGGCCAGCAGTGCGATGTCCTCGCGGTACCGGTGGTAGTGGTCGATGGCCTCGTGGTTCGGGTAGAACTCACCGGCCTCGACGGAGTCGGTGATGCGGCGGGGCACGCCGTGCTCACCCGCGGTGAGGACGTCGACGACGCTCGGTCCCTTGCCGTCCGCATCCCACCCGCCCTCGAGCTGGTGTGCTGCGACGGCGCCGCCCCAGAGGAAGTCGCTTGGGAGTCTGCTCATGGTGATGAGTGCCTTTCTCGTCTGTGATCTCGTCGGGAGTTCTGGTCAGTTGCCGGCGGGCGCGGTGGCGGATGCGGTCGCGACGGCGACGGCGAGCTGGTCGCCTGCTGCGACTGCTCCCGCTCCGGTCGCGACGACCTCGCTGTAGCTGCCGGAGTTGGTGATGAGGACGGGGGTGATGAGGGAGTAGCCCTCGGCCTTGATGGCGACGGCGTCGAACTCGAGGAGGAGCGTGCCCTGCTTGACGTCAGCCCCCTCAGTGACGTGCGCCGTGAAGTGCTGGCCGTTCAGCTGGACGGTGTCGATGCCGACGTGGATGAGCACCTCGACGCCCTCGTCGGAGATGAGGCCGATGGCGTGCTTCGACGGGAAGACGGAGACGACCGTGCCGTCGAAGGGGGCGAAGACCTGGTGGCCTGCGGGGTCGATGGCCGCGCCCGAGCCCATGACGCCTGCCGAGAAGACCTCGTCTGGCACCTCGGCGAGGGTCAGCACCTGGCCCTCGAGCGGGCTGGCCACGACGCCGGTGCTGTTCGAGGCGGTGAGGGCTGCCTCGAAGCGCGCGTTCTGCTCCGGGTCGGTGGGGCGAGCCTGGTCGAGGTCGCTCGTGGGGAGGTTCTCGGCGACGACGTCCTTGAAGCCGATGAAGTACACGAGGGCGGCGGCTCCGAAGAAGGCGACGGCGCATCCGACGACCATGCCGATGATGGAGTTGGGGTTGTCGGGGCTGACCGAGTTGACGATGGTCAGCATGCCCGGCAGGCCGGCGTACGCGTAGTAGCGCGAGCCGAAGAAGGAGATCGTGATCGCTCCGACCGCGCCGGCGATGCAGGCGAGGAGGAACGGGCGCTTGAGTCGGAGCGTGACGCCGTAGATGGCTGGCTCGGTGATGCCGAAGATGCCGGTGACGGCCGCGGAGCCGGAGACGCCGCGCATCTCCTTGTTGCGGGTCTTGAGGAACACGCCGAACGCGGCACCGACCTGGGCGATGACGGCCGCGGTCTGGAACGCCTGGAACGAGTCCTGGCCGAAGCGGTCGAAGTTGTCGAGCACGAACGGCGTGACGCCCCAGTGCACGCCGAAGATGACGGCGACCTGCCAGAAGGCGCCGATGAGGCCTGCTGCGACGGCCGGCGCGATCTCGACGAGCCAGTTGTAGCCGTTGGCGACGCCGGATGCGCCTGCTGCGGAGAGCGGGCCGATGACGAGCAGCACAAGCGGAACCATGACGACGGCCGAGATGAGCGGCACGAGGAGGGCCTGCGCGACGCCGCGAAGGTATCTGTTGAGGAAGCGCTCGAGGTAGGAGAGCACCCAGACGAGGATCAGCGGGGGCAGCACGGATGACGAGTAGGTCGTCGAGTTGAGGGCGATGCCGAGGAAGTCGATGGTCTCGCCACCCTCGATGCGGCCCGCGAGGGCGGCCCAGTCGGGGTTCATGATGGCGGCGGCGCAGAGCACGGCGATGTAGGTGTTGACCTTGAAGTGCTTCGACGCGGTGATGGCGATGAAGATCGGCAGGAACGCGAATGGCGTCCAGGAGATGAACGTGAGCACGAGGTCGGTGCCGGTGCCTTCGAACGCCGGCCAGATCATGCGCGTGATGATGAGCGAGCCCTGCAGGAGGCCTGCAGAGGCGAGGATGTACACGAAGGGTGCGAAGACGGCCGACATGGTCGCGATGACGCGGTTCAGGATGGACGGCTTGTGGGCCGTCGTCTCCGGCACGTTGTTCGAGATGTTGGCGTTCGACATGAGCGCCTCGTGCACCTCGCCGACGTGCGAGCCGATGACAACCTGGAACTGGCCGCCCGCCTCGACGACGGTGATGACGCCGGGCAGCGCGGCCACCTTGTCCTTGGCACCGGCGGGGGTGTCGTTCAGGACGAGTCGGAGCCGGGTCGCGCAGTGCGACGCCGACTGGATGTTCTTCTCGCCGCCGACGAGATCGACGATCTCGCCTGCGAGCCTGGGATAGTTGCGGACTGCTTCAGCCATGGCATTCTCCATTGATGCTTGGGATGGGGACGTTCCCAAGCGGAGAGCCTGACGACATGACGGTGCAAGAACAGATAGCGAGGTCGACGCCCTACGGAGCAGCAATGCTCGCAGTGCGTTGCGTCAGCTCCACTCGGGAGCTGTGACGTGGGTTCTTGCCTCGCTGAGTAACAGGCCCGCAGTCGCCTCGAACTCTAACCGCATCCTCGCCGATTCGGCAAGCGCGGTTCGAGAGCTACACGGGTCCGGCGACCTCCGGCGTGCCCTCGCGGCTGCCGACACCAGTGAGGCCGCGCTCGTCGAGGAGGCGCCGCGCGAGCACCGTGGAGCCTGCGACGGCGGCTGGCATCGTGAAGACCGCGCCGCCTGGAACCATGAAGCAGAGCTGCGTCGCGACGCCGAAGCCGAGCAGCTGTGCCCGGTTGCCGCGGATGACGGACGCGCGCTGATCGCCGAGCAGGCGGCGCGCATCCAGTGCCCTGCCGGTGAGTTCCCGGGAGAGCACGGTGCCGTTGAGGGCGACGCCGACGATCGCTGCGGTGACCGAGCCGACGAGCGGGATCACGCCGATGACGGCGACGACGATGGCGGAGAGGATGCCCATGCCGACGAGCCAGAGGCTGCCTTTCGCGGCGGCCCAGAAGCCGAGGCCCTCCCCGGGGTTCTCGTCGCCGAGGTCGCGTTCGACGCTCAGCCAGATGCGCTCGTAGAACGGGTCGCCGACGGTCAGGGTGATGGCCGTGAAGGTCGTCACCGACAGGAAGACGCCACCGGCGATGATGAGGGTCATGAAGGCGATGCGGAGGGTGTTGCGCCAGACCTCGTCCCACTGCGCGGCCCACGGCGTCGCCCATTCGACGATGTCGTCGACGAAGAAGAACAGCGTCACGAGGGCTGCGCCGACCAGCACGAAGACGATGAACGCCGGGACGAGCCCCAGCAGCATCATGTGCGGCTTCCGCTTCCAGTACCCGAAGCCCTGGAAGAGCGCGCCGACGCCTGCGAAGAACTGCCCGATCATGCCACCGAGACTACTGAGGCGCGGCAGGGAAGCGGATGCGTGCATCCACGTCCCCGCCGCGCCTCAACGCTCGCGGTTCGTGCGAGAAGGAACTACAGCGTGATGAGGCCGTTCGTCTTCGTGGTCGCGGCGTCGTAGCGCTGCTGCACGTTGTTCCAGTCGGCGATGTTCCAGAACGCCTTGATGTAGTCGGCGCGCACGTTGCGGTAGTCGAGGTAGTACGCGTGCTCCCACACGTCGAGCATGAGCAGCGGGACGAGGCCGAACGGCACGTTGCCCTGCTGGTCGAAGAGCTGGAAGATCGCGAGCTGCTCGCCGAGCACGTCGTAGGCGAGCACTGCCCAGCCGGAGCCCTGCACGCCGAGCGCGACGGCCGTGAACTGCGCGACGAACTTGTCGAACGAGCCGAACTGCGCGTCGATCGCGGTGGCGAGCGAGCCGGTCGCCTCACCGCCGCCGTTCGGGGAGAGGTTCGTCCAGAAGATGGAGTGGTTGACGTGGCCGCCGAGGTTGAACGCGAGGTCCTTCTCGAGCTTGTTCACGTTGGCGAGGTTGCCGCTCTCACGGGCTTCGGCGAGCTGCTCGAGGGCCGTGTTCGCGCCCTTGACGTAGGTGGCGTGGTGCTTGGAGTGGTGCAGCTCCATGATCTCGCCGCTGATGCTCGGGGCGAGCGCGGAGTAGTCGTAGGCGAGGTCGGGAAGGGTGTATGCGGTCATGGTGTGACCTTCTTTCTGTCGGTTTTCGTGGAGTGGTTCGTGGTGGCTGTTCGCGCGAGCGCTATTGGTCGAAGGACGACGCGTCGAGGCGACCGAAGCGACGGTTCTGGTACATGAGCGGCGGGGTGCTGCTGCCGTGAAGCACTTCGAGTACCTCGGCGAGCACGATCGTGGAGCCGCCGACCTTGACGGTGCTGGCGATGCGGCACCGAAGCGTCTCCCGCGCCTGGGGGAGGTACGGCTCGCCGGTGGGGAAGTGCTCCCACCCCTGCTCCGGCGTGAAGCGCGGGGCACCGCTTCGGGCGAAGTCGAGGGCGAGCGTCTCCTGGTCGAGGCTGAGGAGGTTCACCGTGATGTCGCCCGCCTCGAGGAGGCCTCCTGCGCTGCCCGTTGCGCGGGTCACCGAGAACGAGAGGGTGGCCGGGTCGACGGCGACGGAGCTGACGCTCGACGCGGTGAGTCCGACCGGGCCGGTGGCGGTCTGCCCGGCGATGATCGCCACGGCGGCGGGATGCTCCCGGAAGGCCGTCTTGAATTCGTCGGCCAGTGCTGCTTGGGCCGATGCCGCTTGAGCTGCTGCCTCGGGGGCGGAATCTGTCATCGAATCGGCTCTCTGCCTTCGCTGAAGGACGGGGATCGGAGTTGCGTGTGCGTTCTGTCTTCGAGGCTAGAACCTCAAGTATGGTTGAAGTCAATTCGAGCGGTGGGATTTCACTGTGAGCGAGACACGCAAGGACACACAGGGGTCGCCCCTGCCCTCCGACGAGCTGCTCACGGTGAGCGAGATGGTGCGCCGAACCGGGGTCGCCGCATCCGCCCTGCGCTTCTACGAAGAGCTCGAGCTCATCGCGGCCGTGCGCACTGCTGGCAACCAGCGCCGGTACGCGCGGCACATGATCCGCCGCGTCTCGCTCATCTCGGTCGCGAAGCGCCTCGGCATCCCGCTCTCGGACGTGCAGGATGCGTTCGCGGACCTGCCGCGTGACGCGACCCCGAGCCAGGAGGACTGGCAGCGGGCCTCCGGGCGGTGGAAGCGCACGCTCGAGGAGCGGCGGCGCGGCATCGAGCGCCTCGAGGAGGAGCTCATGGGGTGCATCGGCTGCGGTTGCCTCTCGATGAAGGCGTGCGGGCTCCTCAACCCCGACGATGCCCTCGCGGGCGACGGATCCGGTCCGCGCAGGCTGGACTGAAGCGGGCTGGCCGACTGAGACCCGCGCTGAGGGGCCGCGAGCCCCTGCGGTCTCGCCGAGGGCGGTGTTGTGGTCGTCAAAACGCGCCGGGAGAGACCCGGAGTCCGCCCTGGGCTGACGATGGGGGCGAGGACTGTGCCTAGTGACGGAGCCTGCTCTCAGCTGTTGAGGCCGTCGAGGTAGGCGTCCGTGGTGCGCTTCTGTGCGGCGCGGGCGTCCGCCTCGTCTGAGCCCGCGGCGATGGATGCATCCGCCCAGGCTTCTGCGCTCAGCACGAGGAACGTGCTCGCGTCGTCCGTCTGCACCCAGGCGGTGGTCTCGAGGGGCACGCTCGCACCCGTCGCGAGGTGGTGGGCGAGGCTCGCGAAGCTGAGGTCCCAGCCGACGCCCGTCGCGCCGACCCCGAACTTCGGCCACGTCTCCTCGTCGGTCGGCGAGTGGTGCTCGAGTGAGAGGGTCGCGTGGGTCTCGTCGACCTTCGTGAAGTGAACCTCGATATGGGAGTGCTCGCCGTCGTACTCCCACGTGGCAGTATACGAGTCGGGGGCGTGGCATCCCGTGATGTGCCCGTGGGCATTGTCCTGAATCTGGTAGGTGCCACCCTGGCGGAGGCTCCCGTCGACGGGGGCGAACCACTGTGCGAGACGGGAGATCTCGGTTGCGGCCGACCACAGCGAGCTGCGCTTCGCCGCGAACGTCTGCGTGAGGGTGATGACGAAGCCGTCGTGGCCGTCGAGCTCCTGCATCCGCACCGAGCGGGCGACGGCGGCGAGCTGGCCGGCGCCGTCGAACGTCGGAGTGCTGGTGGAGGCGGGCGTCGTGGTCATGTGCCCTCCTTCTGTGTGTCGGCGCGGGTTGAGCTGCGGGGGTGAGGGTGATGAGCTGCGGGCGGCGGGGTCTGGGGCGCCTTGCCTTCTGGGGGTGCGGGCGTGCGAGGTGGGCACGCAACCCGTCCCTCAAGGGTCGCACCCCGGCGCATACCTTCGCAGGCTCGGCGCGGGGTTCGCTGTGACGATTACGTGAAGTTGCGGTTGCGGGCGTGCGACGACGCCGCGGGTCGTGCGGGGTGGGTCCGGTGCGTCAGGGAACGCGAATGGCCTGGGTTGCCGCGGTCTCACCCTTCCACGGCACGAGGAAGAGTGCGAGCAGCCCGGCGATGATGGTCAGCGCGCCGACCATCCAGATGACCCCTGGCCAGTCGAAGTGCTGGAAGAAGACGCCGCCGAGGAACCCGAAGATGCTGGAGCCGCCGTAGTAGCCGAGGTTGTAGAGGGCTGTCGCCTGGGCGCGGCCTCTGCTCGGGTAGGCGCCAGCCCAGCCGACGGCGACGGAGTGGGCGCCGAAGAAGGCGGCGGTGAAGATCGCGAGTCCCGTGATGACGAGCCAGAGCTGCGGCGAGAGGGTGAGGGCGAGCCCGCCGAGGGAGATGGCGGTGGATGCGAGCAGCACGAGCTTGCGTCCGTGGCGGCCGGCGAGGCGGGCGATGAAGGGCGACGATAAGGAGCCGGCGAGGTAGGTCACGAAGACGAGCGACACGAGCCAGACGGGCAGGAAGTAGGGGGCTTGGGTGAGGTGGAAGCCGAGGAAGTTGTAGACGGCGACGAACCCGCCCATGAGGAAGAATCCCTGCGCGAAGAGCCCGAGCATCCTGGTGCTGGAGAGGTGGGCGGTGATGGCCTTCCAGGCGCGGCCGATGCTCGCGCCGAGGGTGCCGCCCGCGTTCTTCGCGAGTGGTGCGAAGCCGCGGGGCTTGGGGATGAGCCAGATGAAGAGCACGGCCATGGCGACGGAGATGAGCGACACCGTGAGCAGGCCGAGTCGCCAGTCGAGGAGCTCGGCGACGGGGGTCGGCACGATTCGCCCACCGAGCCCGCCGAGGGTGTTGCCGGCGACGAACGTGCCGGCGGCGCCGGCCGCCGCGGTGGGGTGCAGCTCTTCGTTGAGGTAGGCGATGGCGCAGGCGGGCACGCCGCCGAGTGCGAGGCCTTCGAGGAGGCGAAGCGCGAGGGCCAGCTCGAAGCTGGGCATGAGGATCATGAGCAGGCCGAGGATGGTGGCGCTCGAGATGGAGATCGTGATGGCGCGCACGCGCCCCATCCGGTCTGCGGCGATCGACCACGGCAGTACTGAGATGGCGACGCCCAGGGTGCCCATGGAGACCATGAGGGCGGCGGTCGCGGGGTCGATGGCGAAGGTCGTCGAGATCTCCGGCAGCAGCGCCTGCGGGGCGTAGAGCTGCGCGAACGTCGCGAACCCGGCGCAGAGCATCGCGAGCTGGATGCGCCGGTAGTCGCGTGACCCGCCGAGGTGACCGAGCCAGGGGTTGCCTGTGGACGGGGGCTTCGGAGTGTTGGTGCGGTCGGGTGTCACTCGTTCGAGGGTACTCCGGGGTCTCCCGGTCGGCGTTGTGCGCCTGCATGGGCGCGCGCGCATCGTTCGTCGCCTCGCCCGAACGGCCCGCGACCCGCCGGGTTTGCGGACCGGTCAGGTCGTGTGTAAGCTATCCCCTGGTCAATCGCGCAAGCGAGAGACCGGGCGCCCGTAGCTCAACGGATAGAGCATCTGACTACGGATCAGAAGGTTAGGGGTTCGAATCCCTTCGGGCGCACAGTACAAGAGCTTCACAGTTCAGGTACGCAGCTCTGTGTTGAGACAGATGCAGGAAAGGCTCGCGAAAGCGGGCCTTTTTTGTTGCCTGCTGCGTCTGCCTGATGGGCCCAGTCTGATGTCTCTTGCCTGCTGCCTCGGCCCAGCGAGTTAGCCGCGCCCGGTGGTCCGGAGCGCTTCGGAGTTCGCCGCCGCGTCGCGGCGCGCGGTGCGCACGAGTGCGATGCTGCCGAGGATTAGCACCGCGAGGGCGCTGACGGGCGCGAGCATCAGGCCGAGGTATCCGAGGCCCACGAGGAACTCGGCCGCCGCGGGGTCATCGGGGCGGAGGCCTGCTGCGAGCGCGAGGGCTGCGAGCGCGACTCCGAGGGTGACTGCTGCTGCGATGAGCAAGGGCTTCATGGGGTGATCCTGGCACACCTGTTCATTCCGCAACGCTGCACTTCCAGGGGCGCTGACCCTTCCGCGGTTCCGCTCTCTCCACAGGGTGGATCTCTCCACAGGCTGGACGCCGATCCTGGGTCTCTCAGAGTGCGCCTCGTATGGTTGGAGTCGGTATTCGAGATCACTCCGGGGGAGTTCGTGACTGTGCGTAGATCATCACCTGCTGTCGGCGCTGTCGGCGCGCTTGCTGTTGCGCTGCTGCTGAGCGGATGCACGCTCGCGGAACGCATCGGCGCCGAAGGCTCCGGTTCGCCCAGCGCGCCCTCGACGGCCGCGTCCTCAACGGGCGCATCCTCGTCGGCGGTAGCGGCGCCCGCGACGCCAGCCCCCACGACGTTCCCCGTCGCCGACGCCCTCGAGGGCGACGCACTCGTGTGCCAGGATGCGAACGCGGCCACGGATGCGATGTTCTCCCTCTCGGCCGATGGCGCGAGCTACGACGGCGATGCGGACAAGCAGGCGCAGTTCACGGCGGCCGTCGACCAGCTGCTCGCTGCACGTGACGCGGAGAAGGCCGACCCGGAGGTCAAGAAGGCGATCAGCGATCTCGTTTTCACGTTCACGGGGCGAGCCTCAGACCGCGACGACTGGCTCATCTGGGATGCTGCGCGGACGCACGCCGCCGACCCAGACTCCGGCACGGTGGATGACGCGCTCGACGATGCGGATGACGCGTGCGACGACGTCGGCTACGACTGGGTCGACTGGGAGCCCCGCATCTAGCTATCGAATCGGGACTTCACGGCCCGCACGCCCGCGTCGGCCTCGCTACGGGTCACGCAGCCCTGAAGCGTGTGGCCTCACGCCCGCCCCTTCAGGATGAGGTTCCAGTAGACCCAGGGCAGCACGTGGCGGTCGAACACCCACGTGAGGCGGCGCTCGCGGGCGAGGCCCTTCCAGAACGGGATGCTCGGCCGTTGCTTGAGGGTGTCGTCGAACTCCCCGAAGACGACGCTCGAGCGCGACACTGTGAACGGGGCGACCGTGTAGCCGTCGTAGTCGCTCTCCGGGGCCTGGTCGCGGAGCACGCTCACGAGGTTCTCGGCGAGCGCCTTCGTCTGCTTCCTCAGTGCACCCCCGGAGCGCTGGCTGCGCGACACGGCGGCATCGCCGAGCGACCACACGTTCGGGAACCGGTGGTGCCGCATCGTGTGCGTGTCGACGTCCACGAATCCGCGCTCGCTCCTCATCTCGGGGGTCGGGTAGGCGAGCTCAACGCCTGCGAGCCCGGCCTCGGCGATCCATTCGGGAGCCCGCTGCGGCGGCTCGACGATGAGGGCGTCGTAGGGGATGCGCTCGCGGTGTTCCCCAGCGGTCTCGATGACCGCGGTCTTCGCGTCGCCGAGCGCCTCGGTGAGCTGTGCCTCGCGGCGCACCTCGATGCCGTATTCGGTGATCTTGCGCTCGAGCTCGCGGTCGATCGCGGGCACGCCGAGCGGCGTCGCATCCGGCAGCACGAGCACGACCCGGATGCGGTCGAGCACGTCCCGGGATCGCCAGTAGTCGCAGGCGAGGTACATGGGCTTCTGGATCGCGCCGCCGAACGACGCGGGCTCCGGCGCCTGAACGAACACGGCCGTTCCCTGCCGCAGCTCGCGCAGCATCCGGGAGGTCTTGTGGGCGAGGCTGATCTCATAGCTGGACGCGACGTTCGGGGTGCCGAGCGCGGCCTCGAGGCCGGGGATCGCATCCCAGTCCTGCACGACGCCGGGGCAGACGACGAGGTGCTCGTAGCCGATGCTTCGACCGGATGCGAGGACGAGCGACGACGTCTCCGGGTCGACCGAGGCGACGGCGTCGCGGATGAGCGTCACGCCGTCCGGCATCACGTCGGCCTGCGGTCGCGCGGCCTGGCTCGCCTTCGCGGTGCCGCCGGCGACGTGCGAGAGGAGCGGCTGGTAGACGTGGTTCTCGCGCGGCTCGACGACGGTGATGTCGTCGACGCCGGCCCGCCGGAGTCGGCCCGCGACGGACAGGCCAGCGTTGCCACCCCCGATGACCAGCACTCGGTAGGTGGTGAGCGTCGGCTGCTGCTTCGGTGTCGGCTGCGGTGTCGTCGCTGACTGCGGTGCTGGCTGGGCGTCGCCGTTCGGGGTGGGGGTCATCAGAGCGACGCTATCCGCCAGTCGCTGTCGGGGGAGCCGCGACCGGGTCATGGTCACGCAACTCCCAGCCTGCTGCCACCATCGCGAAACAACTGCGCGTGTGCGGCGATGTCGCCTACGAACGTGAGCGTCCGAGCCACCAGTCGGGTGACGCGGCGATGATGGTGCGCGCTGCAGCGTCCACGTCCCCGTTCACGTCGCCGAGCTCGCCCGAGCGCAGCCACTCCTCGATGGCGCTGACGGTGCCGCTGCCGGCGTAGGCGACGAGGATGCGGCGGTGCCGTTCGTCGCCGATGCCGGGCTGTGCTGGCGGAGCGATCTCGGGGTGCCGCTCGAGGTGGGTGAGGAGGCCCGCCTCGACTCGGTCGACGAGGGTGTCGCGCACGGGCCCCGTGAGGCGAGGCGCCATGGCATTGAGGTAGATCTGCGCGTGGCGGGCGACGTGCCGGAGGAGCTCGCGTTCGGGCTCGTCGAAGACGCTCAGCTCGGTGCTGCTCGTGGCTGGCAGGTTCGCGATCGGGGCCATGAGGGCGTCGATCTCTTCCCCGAGGAAGTCCGCGAGGAGGTGCTCCGGGGTGGTCGCGTGACGGTAGAACGTGTCGCGGGTGATGCCGGCGGCCCTGGCGACCTGGGCGACGCTCACGTCGGCGATGGGCTGGGCGGCCGCGAGCTCGTAGATCGCCGCGCGGAGGGCCGAGCGGGTTCGTGCCTGACGCGGGTCCATTCGCCAACCTTATGGGGTGCGTGCCTCCTTCTCGGCAAACTATCTGACAGGTGACTGATAGCGGGCGTATGGTGAAGGGGCTCGCCAACGAGGGCGGGCAGAACGGAGTGAGCAATGTCACAAGAAGCAAGCTCAAGCACAGCGAGCAGCGCCGGCCGGTTCGCCGGCAAGGTCGCGATCGTCACGGGCGGGGTCTCTGGCATCGGCGCGAAGATCACGGAACGCCTCGTGGCGGAAGGCGCGTCGGTTGTCGTCGCCGACATCAACGCCAAGCTGGTCGCCTCGGCGGGCGAGACATTCGGCGCCAGCGTCGTCGGCCGCCGCACGGACGTGACCGACGAGGACGACTTCGCGGGGCTCGTCGCCGAGACGGTCGAGAAGTTCGGCACGCTGGATGCGCTCTTCAACGTCGCGGGCGGGTCGCGCTCCGGCACGCTCACCGACATCTCCTTCGAGGACTGGGACTTCACGGTCCGCCTCAACCTCTACAGCGCCTTCAACGGCACCCGCCTGGCGGCCCGGCAGTTCCTCGCCGAGGGCAAGCCGGGCGCGATCGTCAACGTCGCGTCACTCAACTCGCTGGTGCCGATGCACTTCGGGGTCGGCTACACCGCGTCCAAGGCTGCCGCCGTCATGCTCACGAAGCAGGCGGCGCTCGAGCTCGGCGAGCACGGCATCCGCGTCAACGCGGTCTCGCCTGGCCTCGTCGCGACGCCGCTCACGAAGGGCCTCACCGATCTCCCCGGGGTGCAGGAGGCGTACGACGAACGCATCCCGTTCCGGCGCGCAGCGCAGCCGGAGGAGATCGCATCCGCCGCCCTGTTCCTCGCGAGCGACGACGCCTCGTACATCTCGGGCGACAACCTCGTCGTCGACGGTGCCTGGTCCACGACCGGCTACCCCGACCTGCGGAAGTTCCTCGCATGAAGGCGGCAGTGTTCCACGCCAAGGAGGACGTTCGCGTCGAGGAGGTCGCCGAGCCGACGCCCGGCCCCGGCCAGGTGAAGCTGCGTTGCGCGTACGCCGGCATCTGCGGCTCCGACCTGCACGTCTACTACGCGCCCGAATCCTCGGGGCTCGACTTCGAGCATCCGCACCCCGTCACGGGGTCCATGCCGCCGCAGATCCTCGGGCACGAGTTCTCGGGAACCGTGGTCGAGCTCGGGGAGGGCGTCGACTCGGTTCAGATCGGCGACCGGGTTGCGGTCTGGCCGATCTACGCGTGCGGCGAGTGCGCCGCCTGCCGTCGCGGCAAGCCGAACGTGTGCACGAAGATCGGCTTCCACGGCCTCTCGTCGCACGGCGGCGGCATGGCCGAGTTCACGACGGTGGATGCGACGAAGCTGCACGTGCTGCCCGAGAACGTCGATCTGCGCCTTGGAGCGCTCGTCGAGCCGATGGCGGTCGCGTGGCACGCGGTCGAGCAGAGCGGTGTGCAGGCGGGGCAGACGGCGCTCATCTCGGGTGCCGGTCCGATCGGCATCGGCGTGTGGTTCGCGCTGCGGGCCAAGGGTGTGGAGGCGGTCATCGTCTCGGAGCCGAGTGCGGGGCGCCGGGCTGCGATCGCCGGAGTCGGGGCGTCAAACCTCGTCGACCCCACCAAGGAGGACCTGTCGGCTCGCGTCGCGGAGCTCACGGGCGGGGACGGCGTGGATGTTGCGTTCGACGCGGCCGGGGTGGGGCCCGCCGTGGCCGCCTCGCTCGCGAACCTCACGCCGGGCGGTCGGGTCGTGGTCGTCGCCATCCACGAGCGGCCCATGGACTTCCTGCCGACGCAGCTGGTCATGGGGGAGACCGCGATCGTCGGCACCCTCGCCTACCTGCAGAGCGACTTCGACGCGGTGATCGCGGCGATGGCGGCCGGCGGATACACGGCCGACGGATGGGTGGATGACGTGCCCGTCGACGACGTGGTCGGGGCCATCAAGCGCCTGCGTTCGGGCGAGGGCATGAAGGTGCTCGTGCGCGCCTGAGCCGGCTGGTTGAGTGTGCTGAGCCGGATGGCATCGGCCCAGCACACTCCGCCTCCTTAGGCCCAGATCCTGCGCGAGGGTAGGCCGAAACGCTTGCACAGGAACAACTCGACGGACTAGACGTCTCCTGGTGTCGCTTCTGCTCTCAGCTGGGGGAGCAGGCGACAAGAGGTGTGTTCATGTCTCCAGTCGACTCGCTCGAAGTGTGTTCGGAAGTGCTCGGCACGGTCTTTCCAAGCGTTCACGATGCCGCGCCCGTGATTGATAGCGGAGGACCGCCCGTGGAGCACATTGGAAGTATCAGCGTAGACAAACGCCAGGTGCTCGGCAGTGCGAAAAGCCTCCATGCGGTGCTCGTCGGGTACGCGTGCGACCAGCAAGCGCAGGCCGAGATTCACGGGCAACGGTTTAGTTGTGCCGGCGTCTCGCCGGAGGCATCTGCAGGCCGCATCGATGCCACGGCGTACGACGAGGGCAGAGATGCGGACGTCATGATCATCCACAATTACCACCGGATATCCGCCAGTTCAGTGAGACCGATGCGAGTTTCTCTGAGCGCTTGCTGGAGATCTGCCACCTCGAACTCGGGGGCGTCAGGATGCGCGCCATGATTGAAGACCTTCACATGTCCGGCGAGTCGGCTCCAGGCAGCATTGAGCTTCGAGAGCTGGTACTCGTCCCCCGGCCCAGCAAGGAGAGACTTGAGCGCCGCTTGGCGTTGCTTCGTTGTGTTTGCGCCATCGAAGCGAGCGCGGTCTGAGGCGCGATCCTCTAACGGGACACGAGCGAGATGCCGACGCGCAACCGACTCGAACCCTTCATCGACAGCCAAACGCATAAGGGCGGCAACATCAGCCAGACCTAGTGTTCCTTCCGTGACCAGTCTCCGATCGTTCGAGTTGACCCCTTGACCGGTGATCGGCTGTACAGGGAGCGAATCAGGGGAGCCGAGAAGCTTCCCGCAGAAGTCCAGGAGCTCCGTGGATGGGTCACCGCGAGGTGTGAGGACGACTGTTCCCTCGTCAGAACGTTGAGCTCGGAGTTCCGCGAAGTCGCCGCCAGAATGTGCCCGAAGGTACTCGACGAAGCGGCCGTCGTGGGTCGTCAGTAGCAATGTCGTTTCATGACTGATGTCGTTGAGTCTCGCAGCAAGCTTGTCCACGCGTAACTCATCGAACGCGTGCACTGGGTCGTCAATGAGAGCGAAACCGAACATTCCAGTTCTCGTGGTGGCGAGAACGGGGCCGAGGATAAGCGCGTTACGTTGACCCGCGCTTAGATGCGCGAGGTCAAGAGGCTTACCTAGCCGGTCCACGAGTTTGAGTTCGGCCTTACCTTTCGCGACCTCGAGTTCATTGAGCGTGATACCCGCGTCTTCCAAGAGAGCAGCGACGGCGTCCCCGACCAGCTCCTGCAGTCTCTCGGCTCGTCCTTTGCGGATCCCGCGAAGGGTCGTGTCCCAGAGTGTCTTCGCTCTCTTGGCGTTCACGAGGGTTCCTGCGACCGCAATGTTGGCCTCGAAAACGTTCAGGAACTCGGCTACAGCCTCCCACCGCTGGAGCAGCCAGCGGTGCCGCCGCCCGGAGAGTTCTACGGCGCGTGCGAGGTACGTTGCAGCTTCCGACGTACGTGCCCAAGAGTTCAGCGTCGCAATCGTTTCGGTTATGGAGGTGTCTGCCTGTACTCCGTCTCGCTGGCGCCGGATGAAGTCCGTGATGGATTCGATAGGGACCTGGAAGTTTTCGTCGGGAGCGCCGCCATGCTTGTGTATCCGTTGTGCTGCTGTCAGCGGCCCAATCACAAGCGCTTCGCATTGGACCAGCGCGCGCTGGAGCGCCTCCCGAAGAGTGCGCAACTCGGCAAGACGTTGCGCCACCACTCTTAGGTGTTCCTGCCAACCCGTATCGACAGACCCGCACACGGGGCAGGGGGCATCATTGGGGTGTGTCGCGCCCGTCGCAACGTTGTCCGCGAGTCTGGTCAATGAGTCTGCGATGTTCGCGTCGAAGGCGAGCGTCTCGGCCGCGCCGAGCCAGCTGAGGCCCGCCTGGTGGGTCTTTGATAGGTGATTCAGAAGCGTCGTTACCTGTTCGGCTTCAACGCTTTCGTCCGCAGTCTTCGTGGGGAGCAAGCCATTCTTGAGCTGCCACTCACCGAGTTCTTCCAAGGTAGTAGGAGGCGTCCAGTCGACCTCGGGTGTGTCAGCTCGAACGTGGTCTGGGGTCGAGGCGTCTATGGCTGCAATCATTTCGCGACTCAGGTCCAGCGCACCGGCAATGGCCGAGTTCGCTTCTCTGGCTGACTTTTCTTGCGAAATGACCGTAGCATCAAACGCCAACGTGTCTGATCCCATCGCAAGGCAGCTGGTTAGCCAGTCCTTGAGGTGCGTTTGCTTCTGCAATTCATCGGCGAGGTCCGCATACGCGATAACTGGCAATGATGCGCGCGTTGCCGCTCTCCAACCGTCCCAGTCTTTGTCATCTGCTTCAATCAGCGTTTCACTCTTCTCGCCGCTGAGGACCGCAGTCCGAGTGACGAGCCCGTCTCCATCGAGGCGGGCGGTGATGCGCAGCTGTTCGCGGGTCGGATCGTCGCGCAGAGTAACCTGCACGCTACCCTCGCGGGCGTTTGCATTGAGGTCGCTTGTCGGGACCCAAAGGCCCGAAACTCGCTTGCCGTCGCTAATGTGTCGGGCTGAACGCGTTCCTTCCAGCGCCAGCCTTAGGGCCTCCGTGATGCTGGACTTGCCGGTTCCGTTCACCCCGTAAACGACGGTGAGTCGTCGGCTTGAATCGACACGGAGCGTGCTGGTGCTGTTGACGCCACGAAAGCCTGTCACCTCGATGGCTTCGAGGAGCCATCGACGTCGCGCGGTGAGTCGGTCGGATTCCACTGCCGTGCACTGCTCTTCGATCAACTCCGTGAGCAATTCCCACGCTGCAGCGTCCTCCTCCTTCGCTGGCCTGGACGCGTTGCGAATCCGGTCGCGCAGATCGATCGATGTAAGTTCTCGGAGCTCGGACATCTCAACCAGCCTCTCTCTCGGGTGCTAAGTAACAGTGCGCACCGTCAATGGCAATGTACGAACTCAATCCACAACATGCGAAGTTCGTGGTGAGAGTCTCCGAACCTCGCGGGAGATTTCAGACAAATCGGACAAAGGCCCGGAGCATTCGTCGGGGAGGATGCTTCCTCCGTCTGCCCTAAGGGGGGCGATGACGAGCTCGAACGTCGCTACCCGCCGTGCACGCGGACCGTGCTCGGCGGGTTCGCGGCGAGCTTCGATGCCGGGCGCACGGGTCGCCGCTCCAGGTTGCCGCCGCAGTTCGGGCACGCTCGACCGGCGAACGTGCCGACGCAGTCTCGGCACCACGTGCATTCGAAGGTGCAGATGTAGGCCTCGGCGTGCGGGGGCAGGTCGACGTCGCAGCGCTCGCAGTTCGGGCGCAGCTCGAGGGCCATCAGGCGAGCCCGTTCTTCACCGCGTAGGGGTCCCAGCTCGCGTCGGCGTGCACCTCGAGCTCGGCGGCGTCGGTGAGCGTGGTCGCGACCTCGGGCCCGTGGATCGCGGCAATGATAGCGGCCGTCATGTCCATGCCGGCGGCGACGCCGGAGGACGTCCACCGGTTCCCGTCCTCGACCCAGCGGGCCTGTGGCACCCAGTCGACGGATGCGCCCTGCGATGATGCCCACGCGAACGCCCGCTTGTTGGAGGTCGCGCGGAACCCGTCGAGCAGGCCGGCCGCCGCGAGGAGCGCGGAACCGGTGCAGACGGAGGTCACGAGCCTCGCATCCGCTGCCCACCTCCCAAGCCAGGCCAGGAACTCGGGGTCGGTGGCGAGCGGGCGCGTTCCCTGCCCGCCCGGGACAAGCACGATGTCGGGGCTCGCCGCGTCGGCGAACGCGCTCGTGGCGATGACCTCCGGGCCCTGCGAGCTGCGGACCGGGCCGGCCTGTGGGGCGATGAGCTCGACGTCGAAGAGGGACGGGTCGATGCGGAACAGCTCGACGGGGCCGAACACGTCGAGGAGCTCGAACCCCTCGAACAGGACGACGGTGACGCGGCGCTTCGCTTCAGGCATGACGCCATTCTCACAGTGCGCGGCCCGGATCTTCCAGCGGAGGCCGCGGATTGCCCCGCCGAGGGCTGAGTTGTGGCCGTCCGGCGGCGACCGGAGCGACCACAACCCCACTTTTGCGGTCTCGGCTGACGCTCATCTGCCTCCGCCAGCATGTTCCGCATGAGCGATTCCCCCGAGACCCAGCCCGCCGGCGACCTTCCCAGCGACGCGATCGACTTCGCGGACCTCAACTTCAAGCTCGCCGTCATCCAGGAGCTGATGTACGAGCAGGAGCTGCTGACGCCCCAGTTCGTGCTCACCGACTTCCTCGAAGAGCACGTGGACCGGGAGGTGGACCTGTCGAAGGAGATCTCGGAGCCGATCCCCGAGGTGCTCGAGTACTTCCGGTCGCTGCCGGTGCCCACCGAGTTCGCGCCGGCTGTCGAGGAGCTGTTCCAGGACGGTGGGAACGACATCTACATGGAGATCGCCCCGCAGTGGAGCGGCGAGGACTCGACCTTCGACATCACCGACTTCACCGACACCCGCCACTTCCCGAACCTGTCGGCGATGACCCTTCTCGGCGTCGACGAGGAGGTTCTCGACGGGCTTCGCCGCAAGGGCATCGACGCGCAGCTGCTCTGAGCGCCGGTTGGCGAAGGCAGGTGCGCGCCGGTCAGCAGCTTCGGGGCGGCGCGCACCTGTCTGTCGCTGGTGACCGGCGCGCCGGTCAGCGCGTCGGTCAGCGTACGGCGAGAAGGATCTTGCCGACGTGCTCGCCGGACTCCATGCGCCGGTGGGCCCGGTGCGCGAAGTCGAGGGTCTCGACGGTGTCGAGCAGGGGCCGCACCTTGCCCGCTTCGACGAGCGGCCACACGTGCTCGCGCACCTGCGCGATGATCTCGCGCCGCTCTTCGAGTGGGCGCGCGCGGAGGGTCGTTCCCCAGATGCGGCCGCGCTTCTGCATGAGGCGCCCGACGTTGATGGTGGCCTCGTCGCCGCCCTGCGCCGCGATGACCATGATGCGGCCGTTGGCGGCGAGGGCGTCGACATCGCGCGCCAGGTAGTCTCCGCCGACGAGGTCGAGGATCACGTCGACGCCGCGACCGTCGGTGGCGTCGGCGATGACCTCCACGAAGTCCTGGTCGCGGTAGTTGATGCCCCGGGTCGCGCCGAGCTGCTCGGTCGTGGCGACCTTCTGGGCGGTGCCGGCGGTCGCGTAGACGGTGATGCCGAGGGCGGCCGCGAGCTGGATGGCGATGGTGCCGACGCCGCTGGTGCCGCCGTGCACGAGCAGGGTCTCGCCCGCCTTGAGCTGCGCGCTCATGAAGAGGTTCGACCAAACGGTGGCGACTGCTTCGGGGAGGCCGGCCGCTTCGACGAGGTCGACGCGCTTCGGCATGGGGAGCACGAGCCCTTCGTCGACGGCGACGCGATCGGCGTAGCCGCCGCCAGGCAGGAGCGCGACGACGTAGTCGCCGACCTTCCACGCCGTGACGGATGCCCCCACGGCGACGACGGTTCCGCTCACTTCGAGGCCAGGCCAGTCGGGTGCCCCGGCCGGTGACGGGTACTTGCCTTCGCGCTGCGCGACGTCGGCGCGGTTCACGCCGGCGGCGGCCACATCGATGACGACTTCGAGGGGGCCGGGGGTCGGCTCGTCGACTTCGGAGAGGATGAGGGCCTCCGGCCCGCCTGGCGTTGGAACCGTGATTGCGCGCATGGGGGTCAGTGTTTCATGCGGGCCCCTATACTCCCTCACATGTCAGGCCTCCCCACCCCGTCAGGCCTCCCTCCCGAGTCGGGGCGCGAGGACGCGTCGGTGCGGGGCGGTTCGGTGGCGCGGCCGGAGCTGAGCGTGCTCGCCCGCGTGCGCGCCGCATCCGCCGCCCTCGGGCCCAGCGAGCGCAAGGTCGCGCAGATGGTGCTGACGCGACCCGACGAGGTGGTCGAATGGTCGACGGCTGAGCTCGCGGACGCCGCTGGCACGTCGACGGCCACCGTCATCCGTGCGTGTCAGAGTCTCGGGTTCCGCGGCTTCCAGCACCTGCGGCTCGACCTCGCGCGTTCCGCTCCGCTCGCGCCGCGAGAGCAGGCGCAGTCGGTGGAGGCGAGCAGCTTCGACGATGCGATCGACGCCGTGCGGCTCGCGCAGGACAGCGTCGACCCGGAACGCATCGCCGCGGCCGTCGCCGCCCTTCGCGGTGCCAGACGCATCGTGCTCGTCGGCAGCGGGTTCTCGGGGCCGCCCCTGCAGGACTTCGCGATGCGTCTCAGCACACTCGGGCACTCCGTCGAGGCCCCGGTGGATGCGCTCGCGCAGCAGTTCGCGGTGCGGTCGCTCGCCAGCGGCGACGCGTGCCTGACGCTCAGCTACTCGGGCGCGAACGTGCAGTCGCTGCGCGCGGCGGAGGCCGCCAGGGCGCAGGGGGCGGCCGTGGTGCTCATCACGAGCTACGCACGTTCACCGCTTGGGCGGGTCGCCGACATCGTCGTGACGACAGGGCCGGCGGGAACGGCGCACGACATCGACCCGTTCCTCGCGCGCCTCGGCCACACCGTCGTGCTGCACACGCTGCACTCCACGCTGGGACAGGTGCTCGGTGACGACGCGGCCGTCGGCATGCGCCACGTCGTGGCCGACGCGCTCTCCGAGGACTGAGCCGACCACCTGCGGCTGCACTGCGGCGACCACCTGCTGCTGGACTGCGGCGACCACCTCCTGCTGGCGGTCGTGCAGGTGCCAGCGGACGTCTGAGTCGCCGCCTCGCGAACTCGCCTCGCGGCGTTCATCCGCTCGCTCGACGCCCGTCACCGCGCGTTCACCCTCGCTCGACACACTCCCGATGTAACGACGTTCCAAACCGTACGGAATCCGTGTAACGGATGCTCCTCGGGGGCGTGGGACCGAGGCATGTGATGGAAACGCAACGGGAGGTGCTCGTGAGAGCAATCGAGATCGACGGGCTGTTCAACGCCCGCGCAGCTGACGCGAACTCGCCGTGGATCGTGCGCGCTGGCTCCCCGGACGCGCTCTCGGCCGACGGTGAGTCAGCGCTGCGGGCGCTGGGCGTCGAGCTCATCCTCGACCTCCGGGAGCGCGCCGAGTCCGGTGACCGCACCCACCGCGTCCAGGTGCGCCAGGTCCCTCTCTACGGAAGCGAACCGCCAGTCGCGGGCCGTCTCGAGGACATCTACGAGACGCTCCTTCGGCGTCGCGGCGGGGCGCTCACGGAGGCTGTCGCCGTGCTCGCTAACGCCGAGCGCGGAGTGCTCGTGCACTGCACCGCCGGCAAGGACCGCACGGGGCTCGTCGTCGCTCTCGCGCAGCTCGTGGGCGGTGCACGCGAAGCCGACGTGGTGCGCGACTATGCGCTCTCCGGGGCCGCGGTCCGCTCTGTCCGCGAGGCGTTCGCCTTCGCCGTGGCCGACGCGTACCCGTCGGATCAGCGCGACGAGATCCTCCGCCTTCATCTCGACAGCCCGCCGGAAGCGCTCGAGCATGCACTCGACATCATCCGTGAGCTCGGCGGCGCCGAAGCGTACCTGCGCTCGCATGGCCTCACCGACGATCAGGTGCACGCCCTGCGCGGCAAGTCCGGCCGGACCACGGCGAGCGCGCTCACCCCGTCGGTCGCGCCCACCACGACGGCCACGTCATGACTGCCGACCTCGCCCATCCCGCCGACCTCGCCCATCCCGCCGACCTCGTGCTCCCCGCGGGTCGCGTCACGCCCGACGGTCCGCGCCCGTCGGTGCCGCGTCGCACGACGGTGCTCCACCTGAGCGACGTGCACGCAACCGCTGTCGCATCCCTCTACGGGGTGGTCGACGGCATCACGCGGATGCGCGCGGCGAGCGACTACGCGCGCGCCGCGGGTCTCGAACCCGATGCGATCGTCATCAGCGGAGACCTCATCGAGCGCGGGAACGCGGCCGCCTACCCGGCCCTTCGCGACGCCCTCCTCGAGCTGGAGGATTCGTGGGGTGTGCCCGTGCTCTCGGTGCTCGGCAACCACGACGAGAGGGCCGCCGCTCGCATCCTCCCCGGTCATCGGGCGTCGGTGGGTGCGCACGCGGAGGACGCCTCGCCCCGCGCCGTGCGGGTCGGTGCGTGGCGCTTCGTCTTGCTGGACTCGTCCACGGGGTCGCTGGGGGCGGAGCAGCTCGCGTGGCTCGACGCCGAGCTGAGGTTGCCTGCCAGCACCAGCACCAGCACCAGCACTGGCACTGGCAGCTCCAGCTCCCTCGCGCCCTCGGGGACGGTTGTCGTCATGCACCACCCGCCGCTCGGGTCGCCGTTGCCGATGCTGGCGCGGGCGGGCCTCCGCGACGCCGCAGACTTCCTCGACATCGTCGAGGGCACCGACGTTCGCGCGATCCTGTGCGGGCACTTCCACCATCCGCTGTCCGCCACGATGCGCGGCGTGCACGTTTCTGCGGGTCCGGCGCTCGCCTACCACCAGGTCATGGACGCCGAGCCAGGGACGGTGAGCGGCTTCGACCGCTCGATGTTCTCGCTGGTGCACCTCGGCGCGGACGGCGTCAGCGCCTCCAGCGTCGGCGTCGAGCATCCGGCCCCGCTCTTCACTCTCACCCCCGCCCCCACCACGTCTCAACCTTCACCTGTCTCCTCCTGAACAGACCCGCTCTCCTCGAACAGTTAGGTCATCATGAACTCTCTCCGTACCCCAGCCGCGCTCGCGGCCTTCGGCCTCGCCGGGGTCCTCCTCGCGGGCTGCGCAAGCTCCCCCAGCACCGCCGCCAGCGGTGACGCCAGCCCGTCGGCGGAATCCACGCTGGAAGCCGCCACCATCACCCTCTACACGTCAGAGCCGCAGGAGAAGGCGGATGCGCTTGTCGCCGCCTTCAACGAGGTGCACCCGGAGGTCACCGTCGAGGTGTTCCGGGCGGGCACGGGCGACCTCACGACGCGAGTCGCGACCGAGCAGGCCTCCGGCGGCGTGCAGGCCGACGTCTTCCTCGCGGCAGACGCCGGAACGTTCGAGGACTACGCGGCCGACGATCTGCTGCTGCAGTACTCGCCGGCCGACGTCGAGTCGCTCAACCAGGACATCGTCGACCCGGAGGGCTACTACACGGGCACGCGCATCATCCCGACCGTCATCGCCTACAACACGGGCCTCGTCAGCGAGCCGCCGACGTCGTGGGCTGAGCTCACCGACGCCGAGTACGCGAACAAGCTGGTCATGCCGAACCCGGACGTCTCCGGCGCGGCCGCCTACAACGCCGCCGTCTGGCTCGACGAGCCAGCGCTCGGTGAGGAGTGGATGACGAAGCTCGCCGCCAACAAGCCCGTCATCGCGGACAGCAACGGCCCCGTCTCGCAGGCCATCGCGACGGGCGCACAGCCCGTGGGCATCGTCGTCGACTACCTGGCGCGCGAGCTCGCCGCCCAGGGCTCACCGATCGCGGTGTCCTACCCGACCGAGGGCGTGCCCTACGTGTCGCAGCCCGTCGGCATCTTCGCCGACACCCAGGAGGCGGACGCGTCGAAGGCGTTCGTCGACTTCCTCGTGAGCGCTGACGGCCAGGAGCTTGCCGTCAGCCAGTCGTACCTGCCCGTTCGCGAGGACGTCGGAACTCCAGAGGGTGCTCCCTCCATGGACGAGATCACGATCCTCTCCCCGGAGCTCGAGACCATCCGCGCCAGCCAGGATGCGGCCGTCGAGAAGTTCCGCACGCTGTTCCTCTGATGACGGCGCTGCTCCTCTCATGACCGCAACCCTCACAACACCCCGGGGCGGTGCCGCTGAACGCAGCGGTGCCGCCTCGGCGGCGGTCTGGAAGACTGCGCGTTCCTGGCTGGATGGGGTCCACGGCCTGTCGCTTGCCCTCTGGGTCGCGGTCGCCGCGTTTGTGCTCGTGCCGATCGGCGCGATCCTCGTGCTCGCCGCCGGCGGCTCGCAGCTGCACGTCCTCTGGCAGGGCGACGTCGTCGAGGCCGCGACGAACAGCCTCGTGTCGGCAGGCGCATCCGCGCTCGGCGCCGTGGTGATCGGCACGGCGCTCGCGGTGCTGCTCGACCGCACCGACCTGGCGGGACGCCGCGGCCTGCGGCTCCTCGCGCTCACCCCGCTGCTCGTGCCCCCGTTTGTCGGCGCGATCGCGTGGCTCGGCATCGCCGGGCCGACGAGCCCCGTGAACCTCTGGTGGTCGCAGGCGTTCGGCGGTCCGCTGTGGTCGATCTACGGCGCGGACGGCGTCATCCTGCTCCTCACCGTGCACAGCTACCCCATCGCGATGCTCATCGTCTCGGCCGCCCTGCGCCGCGTGCCGTCCGACCTCGAGCAGGCCGCGCGCATCGCCGGGGCGAGCCCCGCCCGCAGCGTGTTCACAATCACCGTTCCCCTTCTTAGCCCCGCCCTGCTGTCGTCGTTCGTGCTCATCGCGGTCGGCAACCTCGCCGACTTCGGCATCCCCTCGATCATCGGACTGCCCGAGCAGTACACGACCCTCGCGACGCTCGTCTACCGCTACCTGCAGTCGGGGACCGTGGATGAGCCGCTTGCGGTCGTCGCGACGATCGGGGTCGTGCTGCTGCTGCTTGCGCTCGCGGCCCTGGTCGTCGACTTTCTCATCGGCAAGAGCCGTTGGGAGCTCGACTCGTCGTCGTCCGCGCCGCAACTCCTGCCGCTCGGGCGGGCGCGCATTCCCGCGTCCATCGTGACCTGGGTGCTGGTGCTCACCGTCACCGTGCTGCCGTTGCTCGCGCTGCTGCAGCAGTCGCTGCTTCGCGCGCCGGGGCTCGCCCTGGCGCCCGAGAACCTCACGCTCGACAACGTCGTGAAAGCCGTCACCTCCGCGAACGCGATCCAGGGCGCCACGAACTCGGTCATGCTCGCGGTGCTCGCGGCCCTCATCTGCGGGTTCCTCGGGCTCGGCATCGCGGTGCTCGTCACCCGAACTCGGATGCGCGGCAGCGGGCCCCTCCGCGCGCTCGCCATGCTGCCGCAGGCGGTTCCCGGCATCGTCATCGCCGTCGCGTGGCTCGTGCTGGCACCCCACATCGGGCTCTTCAACACGCCATGGCTGATTCTCTGCGCCTACGTCACCTCGTTCACGGCGCTCGTCGTGCAGGCCGTGGCGGCGCCACTCGCGAGCACCCCGGCGAGTGCCGAGGAGGCCGCGAGGATCGGGGGAGCGGGCCGGATGCGCGCGCTCGTCGACATCTCCAGCCGCATGGCGGCGCCCGCTGCGATCTCCGGTGCGGTCCTCGTCGCCGTCACCGCGGTGCGCGAGCTGACGCTGTCCGTGCTGCTCCTCTCTCCCGGATCGCAGACGCTCGGCGTCGCGATCTTCAACCTCCAGCAGGCCGGGGCGTTCAACACCGCCGCAGCGCTGTCGCTCATCGTGGCGCTCCTCGGCGTCACCGTCATCGGCATCGCCACGAGGGCACCGAAGTAGCGGTCGGCGCTCTTCTCGACCTTCTCTCTGCATCACCATCCTGGAAGGAAACACCGTGGCATCCGTCACTCTCGCCTCAGTCTCCGTCCGCTTCCCGAGCGGCACCGTCGGCCTCGACGACATCGACCTCGCGCTGCGCGATGGCGAGTTCCTGGCGCTCGTCGGCCCGTCCGGGTCGGGCAAGACGACGCTGCTGCGCACGATCGCCGGTTTCCAGGCCCCCACGTCGGGGCGTGTGAGCATCGGCGAGCGGGTCGTCGCCGGCGGGGGATCCGTGGTGCCGCCGGAGGCCAGGGAGCTCGGCATGGTGTTCCAGCAGCACGCCGTCTGGCCGCATTGGAACGTCGGCCGCAACGTCGACTACCCGCTGCGCCGCGCCCGTGTCTCGAAGCCCGAGCGCCGTCGCCGCGTCGATGAGGCGCTCGAGATGGTCGGCCTGGACGGCTCTGCGAAGCGCGATCCGGCGACGCTCTCGGGCGGTCAGCGGCAGCGGGTCGCGATCGCCCGCGCGCTCGTCGGGAGGCCGCGGGTGCTGCTGCTCGACGAGGCCCTCTCCGCGCTGGACGAGCCGCTGCGCGACAGCCTCAGGCTCGAGCTGCACACCCTCACGCGCGAGCTCGGCCTGACGGTGGTGCACGTCACCCACGACCGCTCCGAAGCGCTGGCCCTCGCCGATCGCGTGGCGGTGCTCGACGGCGGGCGCATCCAGCAGCTCGGCACCCCGGAGGAGCTCGTGACGCGTCCCGCGTCGCCGTTCATCGCGAAGTTCCTGTCCGACGCGACCATCGTGGACGGCACAGTTGGCGGGGCGGTCGACGGCACAGTTGACGGGGCGGGTTTCGCAGCGGATGCGCACCCGCTGCGCGTGGACCGGGGCGGGCTTGAGGGGCACCAGCAGGAAAGCCACGGTCCGGTTCAGGCGGCCATCCTCCCGAGCGACGTCGAGGTGGAGATCGTGGGCACGGTTGCGGGCTCGGTTGTGGGCAGGGCTGCGGTCGGTGCGAAGGTCGCGGGCCCGACGGATGCTCCAGGCCAGTCCGCCCACGCAGTCGGGGTAGGCGATGTCCTGCGTGAGGGCGTCTCGCGTCAGGCAGGCGAGGCAAGCGAGACAGGCGAGGCAGACCTCGCGGGTGACGCGACGGTCAAGTCGGCGCTCTTCACAACGGAGGGCAGCGACCTCGTCCTCGACTGGGCTGGCCTGCGGTTGCGCGCGCGGACCCGCGGCGTTCGGCCGAAGGTCGGCGACCGGGTCACGGTCCGCGTCGCGAGAGCACGGATCTACGGCGCTGGTGTTGGCGCTGATCTCGGGGCTGGCGCTGGTACTGGTGTGGGACCCGATGCTGGCGCTAGCGCGGGTGGCGCCGATGTTGGTGCTGCGGTCGCGGGTCCCGCGGCTGCTGACTCTGGTTCCGGAGCCCGCGCATCCGCGGCTCCCGACTCCAGCTCCGGAGTCCGCGCACCCGCGGGTGGTATCGACGCATCCACCCCCTCGGCGACTCGCTCGGAGGTGACCGGGCCGACTGCCGGTCCGACCCCGGCTGGCGCGCCGGAACTCGCAGTCGGCGTTGCCGGCTCCTCCGGGTCGGGGGCATGACGCTCGCGCTGGTGCGGCACGGTCGCACCGCCTGGAACCTGGAACGCCGGCTGCAGGGCCGCAGCGACATCGCCCTCGATGCGCACGGGGCGGCGCAGGCGGAAGCCGCGGGCCGGCTCCTCGCCCGCGCGCAGTGGGGCCGGGTGGTCACCTCGCCCCTTGCCCGTGCGGCGCAGACCGCGGCGATCGTGGGCTCGCACCTCGGCGCCCCCGATCCTGTCGTGGAACCCGGCCTGCTCGAGCGCGACTTCGGGGAGGCTGAGGGGATGCGGGTGGCCGAGGCCGCAGAGCGATGGCCGTCTGGCGACTACCCGGGCTCGGAGTCGGCAGTTGAGCTGGGGAGGCGAGCTGGCAGCGCCCTCGGCGCCCTCCTCGAGGCAACCGGGACTGCGGTGGTCGTGAGCCACGGCGTCTTCCTGAGGGCGGGGATCGAAGCGATCACGGGTGGCGTGTGCCCTCGCATCCTGAACGGGCAGGTCGTGCTGCTCGAGCCCGGCGCTGGGCGTCGGCCGACGGCGCGCTTCCTGGGGGAGTGACGGGCGCCCCTGGCTACAGTTGATGCCGTGTCTCCCGCTTCCCGACCGGCCTCCGCCTCTGACCTCGCTGGCCAGCACGTCCAGGTTCGGTACATCCGTCACGGGGAGGTTCGGGCGCGGGTGTCGACGATCGGAGCCGACGGCGACCGTGCGTTTGTGCTCGTCGCGGGCATCGGCGTCGCCTCGAACTACTACGAGAACCTCGCACCCGGGCTCGGGGAGTTCGGGCCGGTGCACGCCCTCGACCTGCCCGGATTCGCGGGGGTGCCGTACCCGAAGCGGCCCATGAGCATCCAGCGCTACGCAGCTGTGGTCGGCACCGTCATCGACGAGCTGGGGCTCGTCGACCCCGTCCTCGTCGGCCATTCGATGGGCACCCAGGTGGTGGCCGAGCTCGCCTCGCAGCGCCCCGAGCTGAGCACGCTGGTGCTCATCGGCCCCGTCACGAACCCCCGCGAGCGGTCGCTGCTGAAGCTGGCGTTCCGGTTCCTCGAGTCGTCGGCGCACGAGCCGTTCAGGGTCGCGATGCTGGCCGTCGGCGCCTACCTGCTGTGCGGGTTCCGCTGGTTCTCCGCCGTGCTGCCGCGCATGATGCACTACCGGATCGAGGACGTGCTGCCCCACATCCAGGCGCACACGCTCATCATCAGGGGCGAGCACGACTCGCTCGTGCCGCGCTCCTGGCTGCGCGAGATGGCCGGGCTGCTGCCTCGAGCATCCACGTGGGAGATCGAGGGCGCCGCGCACTCCGTCATGTACGACCACGCGAAGGGTGTCGCCGAGCTCTGCGTGGACCACGCGCGGGAACCCTTCGACACGCGAAGCGCGGAGGGTGCCGGGCAGGATCTCGCCGCCGACGCCGCGGCGGGCAAGCTCGTGCAGGTCGCCGACGAGGAAGCGCGCAACCGCAGGGTGCACGTCACACCCCGACTGGTGCTGCAGGTGCTGCGCTCGCGGTGGAACGAGTTCTTCGCAAGCGCCGACAACCGCCCGCAGGACATCGCCGAGGCGAAGACGGAGCACTTCCAAGCCCAGCTCGAGGCGTTCGGCGCTGCCGAAGCCGATTCCGGTGCTGGTGCTGGTGCTGGTGCTGATGTCACCGAGGGAAGCCAGCCGCACGCGCGACCGGGCGAGGGCCGCGCCTGACCTCAGCTCGCTGAGGGTGGCCAGCCGGTGAGCGGCCGGTCCGGGAACGCGCCGAGCGCGATGTCAGAGCGCCCAGCGCTCACCGCTCACCGCCAGACGCGGACATCCGTCGTCCGACGTTACGTCTGACGCCGGCACCCGTCGCCTGACCTCGATCGTTTGCGCACTGCACTGGCTCTTGGCTCTTAGCTCTTAGCTCTTAGCCTGAGCCGGTCCGAGCACCGCGTCGAGGAGGCGCTGGAGACTTTCGTCGCTCGACTCGGTGCGGCTCAGCGCGCGGAGGAGGAGCGCGCCGATGATGGCCTCACCGATCTCCTCGAGCCGTGCATCAGCTGCCAGCTGGCCATCGGCGATGGCGATCTCGAACCGTTCGGTGAGGGAGTGGCTCGCGCCGAGGCTTTCGTGCAAGCGCCGGCCGATGTCGGCGTTCTCGACGGATGCGGCGATCAGCGAGCGGACGAGCAGCTCGCCCTGCGGCTGACCGAGGAGCGCGAGAACGGCGCTGAGCCAGGCCGTGAGGTCGTGGCGCAGCTCACCCGAGTTCGGCACGGTGAAGCGGTTCGGGAAGAGCTGCCCCTGCAGGAGGCAGTCGGAGACGAGCGCGCCCTTCGAGGGCCACCAGCGGTAGATGGTCTGCTTCGAGACGCCCGCCTCTGCGGCGACACCCTCCATGGTGAGGCGCTCGTAGCCGCGCTCGGCGAACAGCTTCGAGGTGGCCTCGAGCACCGCGACTCTGGCGGCTTCGCTGCGCACCGGGCCCTGTCGGTGGCCGGAAGCGGCGCGCTCGTCGACGCCTGGGGCTTGCTCTGAAGCGTCTGCGGCTTGCTCTGGCATGCCCGCCATCATATTCACAAACTGCGTAGACGAGACGTTGCGTATGATCTAGGGCGGCGCTCCTTCAGGCGGACGGTTTGGGCTCGAGCGCCACCACGAACGAGCGCGCACGATCTTGTGCGCCGAGAGGATGCTGATGGCCGAACTGCTGTACCGCCTGGGGAACTTCGCTACCCGCCGAGTGTGGGTCGTCGTGGGGGCCTGGCTGGTCATCCTCGGGCTCGCCGTCGGTGGGTTCCTGATCGGGTTCAAGGGCCTCACGTCGAGCTTCGACGTGCCGGGCACCGCATCCGGGGAGGTCATCTCGGACCTCGAGGAGCAGCTGCCCGACTTCGCGGGCGCATCCGGCACCGTCGTCTATTCGACGGCGGACGGGTCGGCGCTCACGGACGCGCAGCGTACGGAGATCAGCGCGGTCATCGCGGATCGCGGCGACCTCGACGACGTGGCCGACGTCATCGACCCGTTCTCGGCGACCGCCGAGCTCGAGGGGCAGGCGGCTCAGGTCGAGAGCGGTCGTACGCAGATCGCCGAGGGTCAGACGCAGCTTGACGCGGGCCAGGCGCAGCTCGATGCAGGAAAGGCCCAGCTGGATGCCGCGCAGGCGCAGCTGGATGCCGCGAAGCAGCAGCTCGAGGCGGCGGGCAACCCGGCGCCGCAGGTCGAGGCCGTCGCGGGGCAGCAGGCGCAGCTGGACGCACAGGTGCAGGCGCTCGCCGAACAGCAGGCGACGTTGGATGCATCCCAGGCTGAGATCGACACGCAGCTGCAGCAGCTGGAGAACGGCGCGACGCTCGTGGAGCTGTCGGACGGCATCAGCCTCGTCTCGGAGGACGGCTCGACGGCGATCGTGAACGTGTCGTTCACGGAGCCTCGCCTGGAGCTGAGCGAGGAAGCCAAGCAGGGCGTCATCGAGTACTTCGAGGCGCACCCCGTCGACGGTGTCAACGTGGCGTTCTCCACGGACATCGCCCAGAGCGTGCCGCAGATCTTCGGCATCGGCGAGGCGGTTGGCCTCGTCTTCGCGGCCATCGTGCTGCTGGTGCTGCTGGGGTCGGCGCTTGCCGCATCCCTCCCCATCCTCACGGCGCTCGTGGGCGTCGCGATCGGCGTCGTCAGCGTGCTCGCGTTCTCCGGGGTCGTGCAGATGGCGTCGGTCACCCCGGTTCTCGGCATCATGCTGGGGCTCGCGGTGGGCATCGACTACTCGCTGTTCATCGTGAACCGGCACCGCAAGCAGCTCATGCAGGGCATGGAGGTGCGCGAGTCGATCGGCCTCGCGAACGGCACCGCCGGCAACGCGGTGGTGTTCGCGGGCGCGACGGTCATCGTCGCCCTGCTTGCTCTCAACGTGACGGGCATCCCGTTCCTCGGCCTCATGGGCACGGCCGGCGCGGTGTGCGTGCTCATCGCGGTGCTCATCGCCGTGACCCTCACGCCTGCACTGCTCGGCAAGCTCGGGATGCGGGTGCTGAACAAGCGGCGGCGGGCGCACATCCGCAAGCTGCACGGCACGGGCGGCGGGGTTGGCGAGGCCGGCGGCACCGCAACTGGCGGTGTCGGGGTCGTGACGGGTCAGGTGCGTGCCGCGCACGCTGCACCGCTGAAGGCGATGCCGACGTGGCGGGCCATCGTCACCGTGTTCGCGGGCGTTGCCGTGCTGCTGACGATCGCTATCCCCGCGCTCTCCATGAGGGTCGGGCTGCCGGATGGGTCGTCGGAACCTGAGGAGTCGGCGTCGTATCAGGCGTTCACGATCACGGAGGAGCAGTTCGGGGCGGGCACGACTGGGCCGCTGCTCGTGACGGCGACGTTGCCCGAGGGGCTCGATGATGCGGGAGTGCTCGACAAGCAGGTGCTGGTCGCGGAGAAGCTGGCGTCGCTCGATGACGTGACGGCGGTCGCCCCGATCGGGGTTTCCGACAACAAGAGCCTCACGGCGTTCCAGGTGATTCCGGCGGAGGGGCCGAACAGCGTCTCCACGGAGCAGCTGGTCGGTGAGCTGCGTGCGCTGCCGGAGATCGAGGACGGCATCACGCTCGGCGTCGCGGGTCAGGCGGCGATCAATATCGATATCTCCGAGGGTCTCAACTCGGTGCTGCCGCTCTACATCGCCCTCGTGGTCGGGTTGTCGCTGCTCATCATGATCCTCGTGTTCCGGTCGATCCTCGTGCCGCTCATCGCGACGGGCGGGTTCATCCTGTCGCTGTTCGCGACGTACGGTGCCGTGGTTGCCGTCTTCCAGTGGGGGTGGTTCGCTGACCTCATCGGGCTGCACGCGACGGGCCCCATCCTGAGCTTCCTCCCGGTCATCCTCGTGGGCATCCTCTTCGGGCTCGCCATGGACTACCAGCTGTTCCTCGCGTCCGGGATGCGCGAAGCGTACGTGCACGGGGCGGAGGCGAGGGTCGCGGTCGTGCAGGGCTTCCGCGCTGGCCGGGCTGTCGTCATCGCGGCGGCGCTCATCATGGTGTCGGTGTTCGGCGGGTTCGTGTTCGCCGAGTCGACCATGATCCGTTCGATCGGGTTCGGGCTCGCGTTCGGTGTGCTGCTCGACGCGTTCATCGTGCGTATGCTCATCATGCCGTCGCTCATGCACCTCCTCGGCAAGTCAGCGTGGTGGCTGCCGAAGTGGCTCGACAAGATCATGCCGAACGTCGACGTCGAAGGGGCCGCGCTGGAGCGCAAGCACCCCGTGCACTGAGGCGCGGACGAGGCACAGCTGAATTGCGTCTACGGCGAACCGCTGCCTCGAAATCCGGGGCGGCGGTTCGTCGTAGTTACGCCTGCAGTCGTCGGTGCAACCGTGGTTGTGGTCGTCGGTGCAAACGAGGTCGTGGTCGAGGTCGAGGCGGGAGCGGCTGTGCTCCTGTTCCCGATCCCGATCCCCGACCTCGATCCCCAAACGGCGGTCGGGGCCGGTCAGCGCTCGCGGAGAGCCTCGTCCATGTCGGCCGTCTCCACGGGCCCGCCTGGTCCATATTTGAGGAGGACGGTGCCCTTCGGGGACGCGACGGGCGGCTCGAGGAGCGTCAACCCGAGGGATGGCCCGTCGTCGGGGAAGAGGCGCTTCCCGGCCCCCAGCACCACCGGGTAGACCCACAGGTTCAGCACGTCGAAGAGCCCCTCCCGCACAAGGTCCTGCGCGAAGTCGACGCTCCCGACCACGGGGATGCTCGAGTGCCGCTCCCTGAGTGCCGCCACCTCGGTCGCCAGGTCCGGCCCCACAAGGTGTGACGTCGCCCACGGGAGTTCTGGGTTGCCGCGCGACGCCACGTACTTCGGGATACTGTTGAACACCGACGCGATGCTGTCCGACGGACCATCCGCGTATCGCGGCCAGTACGCCGCGAAGATGTCGTACGTCTTGCGGCCCAGCAACAGCGCATCCATGCTCTGGATGCCCGCGTTCACCTGCTCGCCGTCCACCTCATCGATGAGCGGCCCCTGCCAACCCCCGAACCTGAACCCACCCTCCGGGTCTTCCTCCGGACCGCCCGGAGCCTGCTGCACCCCGTCCAGCGTCGTGAAGAGGTCGATGATGATCTGGCCGGCCATGGCGTCTCCCTTGATCGCACTCATGAGCTTGCTGCTTGCTGCTTGTCGCTTTGGGTCTTGCTGCTCTTGCAGTTGGCGTCGCAGCCCCGACCGCTCTCCTGACGGCTCTCACGTCCGTTGGCACGGTCGATGCCACGGTCGGTGCCCGACCGCCGCCGTCAGCCCTGCTGCGAGCGCGGCTGCTTCGCGGCCGTCCCATCGTGTTGTTGCGTTGCACCTGACTGCCGCCGCCCCTGCATCTCAATGTACGACCGCGAGACGCCCCGCCAACGGTGAACGGGGTGGGAATCCGAAGGCCTAAAAGGGCGGTGGGTCGTGCGATGAGTCCGGGTCCTCCTGACCCAGGCGATCTCCGGTTCCCGCCCCGCCCTCTGGCAGGTTCTGTGCCAAGCCTTCAGCGTTGTCTTGTTGCGCTGTTGGACGGAACTCCGGCTGCCGCGTCCGAGAGTCCGCCGCGTCGATGGCCGCCTTCTTCGCCGCACGTTCACGCCGGAACTCCTCCAGGAGACCGACCTTCGGGAAGCGCTGCCCACGATCCTCGTCGCCAGCGTCGCCAGCGTCGCCAGCGTCGTCGGCGTCGGCGTCGGCGTCGCCGGTGTCGCTGGAATCGCCTGCGTCGGGGGATGCACGGGTGTCGCCAGAGTCATAAGGACCGCCAAGCTCGCCAAGCTCGCCAAGCTCGCCAAGCTCGCCAAGCTCGCCAAGCTCGGCAAGGCGCGCAGGGTCGCCAGGGTTTGCAGGGTTTGCAGGGTTTGCAGGGTTCGCAGGATCTGCAGGGGTGTTTGGCCCTCGCGGGGTTCTCGCGTCTGGCGGGTCGACGGCATGAGCATCCACGGCAGGGATGGGCGGTGGCAAAGCTGTGAGCCGACCGAACTGCACTGGCTCGTCTCGGAAGAGGAGTCCGGTGGGTGAGCTCCATTCGTAGGTCCCATCCGCCAGTTGCTGCAGGGCCCAATCACCGTGGTGCTTGCCCGTGTGGTCGCCCTTGCAGAGGTAGCCGAGGTTGGGGAGACTCGTGGGTCCGCCTTCCTCCCAGGCCTTCGTGTGGTCGATCTCGCAGCGGTTCGCCGGCATCATGCAGCCCACGAAGCGGCACCGACCGTCGCGAACGGCGAGCCGGCGTCGCATCGCACTCGTCGGTCGGTAGCTGTCGACCTCGACAAGCGTCCCCTTGATGGGGTCGGTGAAGATGCGCTCGAACTCGGGAGCCGCGTCGATGAGACGGCGAACCTCCGCAGTCGGAACGGGGATGTAACCGTCAAGAAGGGCCGGAACTGAGGCCACACGCGGCGGCGGAGCGTCGGTAGCGCCAGGCGAATCCGGTGGCACGCCCGGCACCATTCCGCGGTGCTGAGGCGCCGCCGGAGCAAGGTACGCCTCGACGGGGACCACGAAGGCGATCTTCGCCTCGACGGGGTCTCGGCCCTTCAACTCCTCTGGCGTCGCCCGGAGGAAACTGTCGCTCAGCACGTCGGCTCGCACCTCATCCAGCGAACGTGGCTCCGGCAGAGGGGCCTCGTCCGCGTCAATCGCCTCCGCGCGCGCCCCCACGCCCGCGCCCGCCGTCCCATCCTCGAGGTCGCCCGTAGACAGATGGGAACCGGCCAGCTGCCCGGCCGGATCGCCGGCCTCGGCCTCGGCCTCGAGAGAGTCCGCAGCGTGACCGGAGTCCGCCGAGTGATCAGAGCCTGCCGCGTGACCGGAGTCCGCAGCGCGACCGGAGTCCGCCGAGTGATCGGAGCCTGCCGCGTGACCGGAGTCCGCAGCGCGATCAGAGTCGGCACGCTCTCTAGCTGCCCGTCGCTCGGCGTCGCTGATGACGCGCGCCTGCCTCGTCGTGCGGTCGAAGACAAGCCTGAGCTTCGCGTAGGAGTCAACGATGGACAGCTCGCCGAGCCCGTCTTCGAGCTGCGCAAGCGTGACCCTCCGAGTGCGGCGGGCCCGCTCGAAGCGCTCATCCAGCGACTCCTCCGTCAGCTCTTCGGCAGCGCGCTCCGCAAGCGCCTTGATGCGGCCAGGCGTCGTCGAGACTGCCTTCTCGAGCACCACCCTGCAGAACTCCGCCCTGCGGCGCTCGAGCTCGGCCGGGTCGGGGTGCACGATGCGAAGACCGGCGTCGACGATCACGAGCGCGTGCGCCCGACTGATCGCTCCGGCCTCCATGGCGCCCTGAACCGGCTCGAAGACCTTGGCAATCGCATACGCCCGACCGAGCTCGATCTGCACCGACCGCTGCGACCTTCCGGACACGGCCCCGATCTCACCCGCAAGCGACCGAACCTCGAGTGCCGGACTTGACGTGCCAGCGAGCTCATCGCCGCGGAGGCCCATCTCGAGCGCCTGAGCGTGCAGCTCGGCCTGCTCGCCGTGCAGCCTGTTGAGCTGCCGCTGGTTGTCGGCGAGCGCGGAGATCAGCAGGGCGCGGCGTGGGCCGGCCGCTCGGTCTTCGGCGTCTTGGCAGGCCCCGTCGACGACGGCGGGTTCGACGCCGAGTCGTGCCGCGAGGCGGTCGCGCACCTGACGGGTCCTGACGGAACGGGTGGGCACCCCTTGCAGCGAAGCCTCGTCGCATGCCCCGTCGACGACGGCGAGTTCGACGCCGAGGCGAGCCTCGAGGCGGTCACGGACCTCACCCGTCGTCGCGGAACGACCGAGCGCCGCTGCCTGCGGTGCCTTGGAGTCGACGGCTTCGTTCTGCATGCCTGCATCGTCTCCCGGACCACCGACATTCTGCGTTTCGGGCGTCACTTCTTGGCCATAGGTGCCACATTTTCCGCGGGAATGGGCGACAGGCGAGTCGGCCCATCACCCGACGAACCCCATTCACGGGGGTATCGCTCGGAAGGGGCAGACAGTGGACCGCCGCGAGCGCACCGTGCCCGCGTGAGGTGAGCATCCATCCGCAAGGGCCCAGCGCCCACCCGCCTGAACACAGCATCCATTCGCGCGCCCCGGCTAGCGTTGTCGCATGACTTCACCGCTCGCGGCCCCGACGCTCGAGATCCAGCGCACGCTGTGGGTGTGGTGCGGCGTCTACGTGTCGGCCTGGGTGAGCGGCCTGCTGGTCGGTGCCCCCGACGTCGCCCCCAGCGACAGCTCGGCCACCATCGCCGCCGCCTACGCCACCTCGCCGAGCGTGCTCGTCAACGCGGCACTCGTGCATGGCCTCGCCGCCGTCGCGCTCTACGGGATGTCGACCCTGCTCGGCAGCGAGCGGATGCGCAGAGCCACCCGCGGTGCGGGCCTGGCAACGCTTGTGCTCTCGCTCATCCAGTTGGCCGGCGAAGCGCTCCTCACGTTCGGGCTCGCATCCGACGGAGCAGCAGGCGTGATCGGTCTCGACTCCGGGCAGATCTGGGCGGCAATCCAGGTCGTCGACGGCGTGAAGATGCTGGCGCTGGCGGCCCTCGTGCTGATCGTGCTGATCGGCCAGACTCGGCGCGTGCTCTGGGCGACGCTTGTCAGCGGTGCGACCGTCTTCGCGCTGCTCGTATCCGCCGCCGGCTACCTGACGCTGAGTGCACCCCTCATGGCCGGCGCCTACGTCGCGCTACCGCTGCTCTTGATCTGGGCCGTCGTCGCCGCCCTTCGCTTCGGCACGCCGATCGCCGGGCCGGAAGCCGCGCAAGCCAGTTAGCCGCCGAGCTGGACCCGGCGCAGGCCAGCCAACCGCTGAGCCTCGGACGCTCGGACGCCGAACCCCGAACCCGAACCCGAACCCGAACGACGCAGCGACGCCCTATGACCTGATCGCGTCGATCACGTTGCTGCGGGTCGCGATGACGGCCGGGATGAACCCTGCCAGCAGCCCGACACCGACACTGACGACGATGCCGAGCACCGCAGCATCGACCGGGAACGGCACCGAGTCGGTGAGTCCGAGCCCACCCGTGATGGCCTCCTGGACAAGCGGATTCTGCAGCAGCACGATCGCGCAGCCGATGCCCACGACGCCTGCGAGCAGCGTCCCCACGACACTCTCCAGCAGGATCGAGAAGAAGACGCGCCCACCCGTTGCTCCGAATGAACGACGGATGCCGATCTCTCGCACCCGCTGCTTGACCGTCACGATGGACAGGTTCACGAACCCGATCGTGCCGACCAGCAAGACGATGCCGCCGACGGCCGTCACCAGGATCTGCACGGCCAGGAACGGATCGTCGCCCCACGCCAGGTAGTCCATCCGTTGCGCTTCGACCGCCCCGCCTTCACCGAGCGCCGCCTTCAGGTCCCGAACGATCTGGCTCGACAGCTGCTCGTGGTTCTCGAGGGGCAACCACAGCTCGTAGGTGGGGAACATGGCGGAGTTCCCCTCCGCGCCAGCAGCCAACGGGTCGGTGAAGGATCCGCTCATCATGCCGCCACCGCCCATCATCCCGCCGCCCGAGCTGGCGCCGAGCAGGTGCTGCGCATCGCTGAGAACGTAGAGCTGCTCCGGATAGTCCGGGTAGATGTTCGCGGAGACACCGACCACGACGGCCGTGGTCGGAGCGGACCCTGCGACCTCGAGCGTCGGATGCTCAGCCATCGAGGGGTTGCCGAGCCGGTTCCACATGGTCTCGTTGATGACGACCGCTGGCGCGAGGCGCTCGGCGTCGCTGGCCGTGAGCCAGGACCCGTCGAGCAGCTTCACCCGGTGCATCTCCCCGTACGCCGGATCGACGATCATCGACTCGACGTCGGCGACCCCGTCAACGAACTGGATGCGCGTCGCTCCGTACCCGGACGTCGACTGGTACGTGATCCCGTACCGTTCGATGGCGGCGGCGTACGCCGCCTCGTAGACCTCCACCTTCTCGTCGGTGGCCTCGCTCGACACCGTCAGCTGGTAGCTCGCGGGCCGGCCGCTCGAGCGTTCGGAGATCTCGATGGACGACTGCCGTGTTATCGACCCGAGCCCCGTGACCGCGACGATCGCGAACACGGCGATCCCGATCCCGACGAGCGCCAGCGTGACGCGCACCCGGTGCACTCGCAGCTCATCCCAGGCCTCGATGAACGCGCCGGCGACCTGCGTGAACCAGCTCATGCGCTCCCGCCTTCCGCGGGAGTCGCCTCGGTCGTCCTGGCCCTCGTCGCAGTCGCAGTCGAGGGCACGGGCGAGTCGACGTCGAGCTCCAGGTCAAGTTGCAGGTCTGTCGCCGTGCCCCTGTCCGAATGCAGACCGGTGCCCGGATCCGTGGCGGCATCCGTACCCCGGCCGGCGCTCGAAGGAACCAGCACGCCCGCATCGAGCCGCAGCATCCGGTCGGCTCTCGCCGCGACGTTCTCGTCGTGGGTGATGGTGACCAGCGCGGCCCCCGTCTCCTTCGAGATGTCGGCGAGCAGCGTCATGACTCGCGCGCCCGTCTCGACGTCGAGCGCCCCGGTGGGCTCATCGGCGAGGATCACCCGCGGCCGGCGCACGATGGCGCGTGCGATCGCGACGCGTTGCTGCTCGCCACCGGAGAGGCGAGTGGGCAGCGAGTCGAGGCGATGATCGAGGCCCACATCGGTGAGCGCCTCCCTGGCGAGCGCGTCGCGCCGCCAGAACGTGCGGTCGCGGGCGTAGAGCAGCGGCATGGCGACGTTCTCCGTCGCCGTGCGTCCCTTGAGCAGGTTGAACTGCTGGAACACGAAGCCGATCTGGGCCCCCCGCATCCGGTCACGCGCCCGCAGGCGCAGCGCCGCCGTCGGTTTGCCGTCGAAGAGCAGCTCGCCGCTCGTCGGTGCGTCCAGGAGCCCGAGGATGTTCAGCAGCGTCGACTTGCCCGACCCCGAGCGGCCCACGATGGAGAGGTGCTCGCCCTCTTCGATTCGCAGGTTCACGCCGCGCAGGATGTGCAGCTCGCTGTCGTCGGCGGCCCGCACCGACTTCGAGATGTCGCGGAGTTCGATGAACGCCACCTCAGCCGCCGAGCATTCCGCACACCTCTGTGCCGCTCATCGGGTCGATGAAGCAGTCCTCCGGGCTCGCCTGGTCGGCACCCGGCACGAACTCGAGCACGATGTCGGTCTCGGAGACCCCCTCGGCGATCTGCACGAGCGTGCCGTCGGTGAGGCCCAGCTTCACGTCGCGTTCCTCGATGGCGCCGTCGGCCCCCTGCACGAACACGACGCCCGTCTCTGCCTGGCCCTTCACGGCCGTGATGGGGAGCGTGAGCACGTTCTCCGCCACCCCGCCGTGCAGCACCACGTTGGCTTCGAGGCCGGGGAAGACGGTCACCTCGGCAGGAACGCGGCACGTGACGGTCGTGGTGTCCGTCGTCTCAGGGGCACCGGATGCGCCACTCGGGTCCTGCGCGGCGCTGCTGCTCTTCGCCGCTGCACCAGACGCGATGCGCAGCTCGGTGCACGTGAAGGGTGCAGGGCCGGCCGTGATCGTCACCTGCGCATCCGTCGGCGTCGTCGCGAGACGGTACAGCTGGGCCGGTGGGATCGTGCCCTTCACGACGAAGCTCGCCGGAGTGATCGCCACCGGCGCCTCCCCGACGGACACCTGCTGCTCCGCGATGAGGTTGAGCTTCGTGATCGTGCCCGACGTCGGGGCGACGATCTCGTTCCACTCGTACTCCGGCTCGGCCGCGGGCGCGGGCTGGGCCTCGCCGGTCGCATCCGGTGCCGTCGGAACCACGGCGGTCGGCGTCTTCTCGTTGCGGATCGACGCGAGTACGTCGCCCGCCTCGACGCGGCCGCCCTGCGTCGCGTAGACGGCGTCGATCGTGCCCATCATGGGCACCTTCGCCTCGACGGCGGGCGACTCCTGCACGTTCGCGGTCAACGTGACGTCGTTCGTGATGGTGCCGAGCACGGGGCTGATCGTCGGCTCGACGATCTCGCCGGTCGGCATGGCGGCGGACTCCTCAGGTGCGGAGCTGAAGAAGGCGATCTTGACGAGCGCGACGGCGATCACGGCCACCAGGAGGATCTTGATTCCCGGCCAGATCCAGGACTTCCATACGCGCACGCCGAGCTCCATTCTGTCCGCATCGCAGGACCGCGACGAGATCTGCGGGTCACGCCGGCCTGATGCGGAAGCCGACCCCGCGCACAAGGTAGCAGGGGCCGACGACACTGGGCGCGCCCATCCTGGACCCGGGGACTCGCCCCCTGCCACAATGAGACGTGACCACTTCAGCGCCTGACCTCGGCCTCCTCCTCGACGTCGACGGCCCCATCGCAAGCCCAGTGACCCGCACCGTCGCGATCCAGAGCATCCTCGATGACCTCGTCACGCTCGCCGCCGCGGGCGTTCCCATTGCGTTCATCACGGGCCGCTCCGAGGAGTTCATCCGCGAGCGAGTCATCGAGCCGCTCTTCGAGAACGGGCTCGCCGAGGCGCTGCAGCAGCCGGGCGCGCGCATGTTCGGCGTGTACGAGAAGGGTGGAACCTGGTCGGCGATTTCACCCGAAGGGATGAGCGAGCTGCAGATCGACGAGACGGTTGTACCGCCCGCCGCGTACGTCGCCGCGATCCGCGAACTGGGCGAGGGGGAGTTCAGCGACGTCCTCTTCTTCGACGAGACCAAGAAGGCCATGGTCTCGGTCGAGCAGCGCACCGACGTCAGCTCTGAGGCCTACCTCGAACGGCAGAAGGCCTTCGACGATGCCGCGTTCGAGCTCGCCGCGCAGCAGGGCGTCGGCATGCGCCACGGCGACCGCGAGGCCCCGGATGCGCAGGGCCTCGTCCCGTTCCGCATCGACCCCACGATCATCTCGACCGACATCGAGTCGGTGAAGCTCGACAAGGACCACGGCGCGCGCCGCGCCCTCGCCGAGTTCAAGGCCGCCGGCCCGCTGCCGAAGCGGTGGCGCTCGGTCGGCGACTCGCGCAGCGACTACAAGATGGCCGACGAGCTGCACGCCAGCGGGTACGACGCCGCGCACGTCGACGTCCGTCCCGCCGATGGCATCCTCGAGAAGGACTACGACGTCGTCACGTTCGGCGACCTCATCCACGACGATGCCGGCGCCGCGTTCCTCCGCGAATGCGTGCGCGAGCTCGGGCTGGAGGACTAGGGCGCGCGAGCGTCCTCCCGCGGGCGCAGACCTGCGAGACATGCAGGTTCGTCTCGCGGGGAACATGCATTTCCCGGAGGTCTGTGCCTGGACGGCGCGCAGTTCGGCATCCTCGCCGCCGCCGTCCTGCTCCAGTTGCTCCTCCTGCGCAAGGGCGCCGCGCGATCCCGCGCACGCTGACCCCAGGCTTGTGCCCAGCCTGGCGCTCCCCAGCGGCGTAGGTCCGCTCGCCTCAGTCCAGCGTGATACGCAGCGCCGCCGCGGCCTCGCGCGCCCGCTCCCGCGCCTCGTCGACGTCCGCGCCACGCGCGAGCGCGACGGCGACCCGCCGCTTGCCCGCGACGTTCGGCTTCCCGAAGAGCCGCACCTGCGACGTCGGGATGGCGAGCGCAGCATCCACACCCTCGACGACCGGCACGCCCGTACCCTCGGCGAGCACAGCGCAGGACGCGGCGGCCGGCTCCCCGGACCCCGCTCCGATGCGCAGCGGCTCCGACACCGGAAGACCGAGGACCGCGCGGGCGTGCAGCGCGAACTCCGAGACATCTTGCGACACGAGCGTCACGAGGCCCGTGTCGTGCGGACGCGGCGACACCTCGGAGAAGAGCACGTCATCGCCGACGATGAACAGCTCGACCCCGAACAGGCCGTAGCCGCCCAGGGCATCCGTCACCGTCTTCGCGACGACCTTCGCCTTCTCGAGCGCAGCCTCAGGCAACGCGGCCGGCTGCCACGACTCGCGGTAGTCGCCGTCGACCTGCGTGTGCCCGACCGGCTCGCAGAAGACGGTGCCGCCGACGTGGCGCACCGTCAGCAGGGTGATCTCGGAATCGAAGGGCACGAAGCCTTCGACGATGACCCTGCCGCGGCCCGTGCGCCCACCTTCCTGCGCGTAGTCCCACGACGCCTGGATGTCGTCGGGTTCGCGGATCACCGACTGGCCCTTCCCCGACGACGACATGACCGGCTTCACGACACACGGCAACCCGACCGCTTCGATGGCGTCCGCGAACTCGGCGAACGTGTCCGCGAAACGGTCCGGCGACGTCGCGAGGTCCAGCTCCTCGGCGGCCAGCCTGCGGATGCCCTCGCGGTCCATCGTGAGCTGCGTCGCCCGCGCTGTCGGCACGACGCGTGTGCGCCCCTCCGCCTCGATCTCGGCGAGCACCTGCGTCGCGATCGCCTCCACCTCGGGGATCACGATGTCCGGATGCTCGAGCGCGAGCACAGCGCGCAGCGCCACCGGGTCGAGCATGTCGACGACATGGCTGCGGTGCGCGACCTGCATCGCGGGGGCGTTCGCGTATCGGTCGACCGCGATGACCTCGACGCCGAAGCGCTGCAGCTCGAGCGCGACCTCCTTGCCGAGTTCGCCGGCGCCGAGCAGCAGCGCGCGCGTCGAAGCGGGGGTGAGCGGGGTGCCGAGGGTGCCATCCGTCATGCACGCATTCTCCCACCCCCGTGTTTCCGGCGGGCGCGTCGCGCTCCACGAACGCGTGAGGCGAGCGTCTAACCGGCCGACGAGGCGCTCCGCCACGCGGCCCACAGTCGGGCGTATTCACCGCCACGGCGAACCAGCTCGTCGTGAGCGCCCTCCTCGACGACCTTCCCGGCTCGGAGGACCACGATCCTGTCGGCGACGCGTGCCTGCGACAGGCGGTGCGCAACGACAACCGAGGTGCGGCCGCGGGTCGCCGCCGTGAGCGCGGCGTCGAGGCCGAGCGGGTCGTCGCCCCCGCCCTCCGCGGTCGCCTCGTCGAGCACCAGGATCGCGGGGTCGCGCAGCAGCACTCGGGCGAGAGCGAGCTGCTGGGCGGCGGCACCGTCGAGCGCGAGGCCGGATGCGCCCACGCGGGTCTCGAGGCCCTCGTCGAGCTCGAGGAGCCACTCGGCCCCGACAGTGCGCACCGCGTCCGCGAGCTGCTGGCCGCTCGCCGCCGGTGCCCCGAAGCGCAGGTTCTCGGCGATCGTCGCCGCGAACACGTGGATCTCCTGCGTCACGAGCATCACGCTCGCGTCGCGCTCGCGGGCCGCCGCGGGCCGCCCACCCACGAGGACCGAGCCGTCCGTCGGGTCGAACGCGCCGACGATGAGCTGCGCGAGCGTGCTCTTGCCCGACCCGCTCTCGCCGACGAGCGCGACGCGCTCACCCGGCGCGACAGTCAGGGTGACGTCAGAGATCTGCATCCGCTCGCCGTCGTAGCTGAAATCGACCGCGTCGACTGCGATGGCGGGCATCGCAGGCAGCGGCAACTGCGTTGCTGGTGCCAGTTCGACGAGGGGTGCAGAAGCCACGTCACCCTGACGGTCGCTCACACGATGCTGGCCCGCCCCGACGACCCCGACGAGCCGCGCGAGCCCGACACCGGCGAGTTGCAGCTCGTCGATGCTCGACAGCAGCGACCCGATGGGGCCGAAGAGCGCGAGGAAGTAGAGGGCAGCAGCGGTCGCGCCGCCGATCGAGACGGCACCCGCCTGCACGAGCCAGAAGCTGACGATCAGGATCGCCGCGACGCCCAGGTACTCGCCCGCGTTCAGGCGCCCGAAGAACGTCGTGCGGATGCGAGCCGCCTCGTACTGGAGGTCGATCGACCGCAGGCTGCGCGCATCCACCTCGGTGAGCTGAAGCGCTTGGCGGCGGTGCGCGCGAATCGTGTCGGCCCCGCTGACACCCTCGATGATGACCTGTCCGCGCTCGGCCTCGGCGACCCGCATCTCCGCATACACGGGCCGGGAACGACGGATGAAGGACCGCGTCGCGAGCACCTGCACGGGCACGGCCACCAGCGCGGCGAACCCGAGCCACGGGTTGATGGCGGCGATGCCAGCCAGGGACAGCACGATCATGAACGACGACTGCGTGACCGCCGGCAGCACGCCGGATGCGGCCTCGGTCACGGACTCGACGTCGCCGGTCACGCGCGACACGATGTCCGACGAGTCGGAGCTCTCCGCCTGGCTCGCGCGCATCCCGAGCACGACGCCCAGGGCATCCTCGCGGAGGGAGCTCACGAGCTCCTGCACCACCGCGACGAGCAGGCGGATGCCCGCGTAGGCGAGCAGCGCTGAGACCGCCGTGACGACGAGCAGCAGCACGCCGGGCGTGACGAGCGCGGCCACGCCGGCGCCTCCCGTGACGAGGTCGACGAGCCAGCCCAGGAGACGCGGAACGAGCAGCGTCGACGATGACCCGCCGAGGAGCAGCAGCACGACAGCGGCGATCCGCGCCCGGGATGCGCGCAGCAGGGCGGCGACGGCGTGCGCCGTCTCGCGGCCCGTCGCGATGGGCAGGAGGGCAGGCGTGCGCACTGTTGGCGCCGTCTTCGTGGTCATCGGCGGGCCAGTTCCTCGTCGGCGTGCGCTTCGTGGGCTTCGCTGCCAACCTCGACAACCCGGTCGCAGGCGGCGAGCAGCAGGGGGCTGCGGGTGACGAGCAGCGTCGTGACCGGATGCTCGCGGAGCGATTCGGCGACACGCGCTTCGGTCGCCGGGTCCAGCGCGGAGGCGGGCTCGTCGAGCACCAGCACGCGAGCGTCACTCGCGAAGGCGCGGGCGAGCAGGACGCGCTGGCGCTGCCCACCCGAGAGGCGACGGCCGCGTTCGCCGAGCTGCCGGTCCCACCCGAGGGCGGAGACCTCCGTGAGAGCCGCGCGCTCTGCGGCTGTATCTCGGCGTGAGCTGGAGTTCGTCGGACGCTCGCCCGCCGCCGCGAAAGCCCCAGTCGAAGTCCCTCGCGCTGGCACTTCTGCCAATCCCTCCGTCACCTGCGCCTCGAGAAACAGGTTCTCTTCGAGCGTCGCCGAGAAGACGGTGGCGTCGTGGGGTGGCGCGAAGACGAGGCGGCGGTAGGCGTCGGGGCCGATCGTGCGGGCGTCCAATCCCGCGACGGTCACCTCGCCGGCCTCGAGCGGAACCCGGAAGGCGAGTGTCGCCGCAAGGTCGCGTGCGGCCGCTGGCGTCGAGGGCTTGATGCCGACGAGCGCCCCTGGGGCCACGTCGATGAGGCTCCCGTCCGGTGCCCGCCACGCGAACGACGCGGGGGAGTCTGTGGAAGCGCGCACCGCATCCACGAGCCCGGCCCCGCCGGAGTGCGTGTCCTCGATCGGCACAGCGTGCTCCTCACCAAGCACCGCGACGACCCGGACCGCCGACGCGCGCTTGTGCAGCCAGTTGGAGGCGAAGGTGCCCACGTGCGCGAGCGAGCCCTGCAAGTACTGGCCGAGCCCGACGACGGCGACGAGCTCGCCGAGCGTGATCTGCCCCAGCGAGGCGAGTGCCGCCGCCGAGAACGCCAGGACCGCCAGGAACGCACCGGACGCGACACCGCTGACCGCGAGGTACCGCTGGATGCCGCGGTTCGCGGCGATCGCGCCGGTCTTCGCCTCCGCACTCGCGTCCAGGTACCGACGCGTTGCCTCCGGCTGGGCGCGGATGCCGCGGATGATGCGGAGCCCCGCGACGAGGTCCGTCGCGACGTCGCTGGCGGCGCTCGCCGATGCCTGCTCTCGGGCTCCTCTCGCTTCGATGGGCTTGGACGCCGCGTGCATGCCCACGAGGATCAGCAGCGACGCGACGAGCACCCCGATGCCGAGCGGCACCGAGATGGCGAGCAGCGCGGCGGACGATACGAGGATCGCCGCGGCGCTTGCCCCCTGCTGCACAACCGACCACGAGACGCCCGCGACTCGGTAGCTGTCTGAGGTCGTGATCTGCAGCAGCTCACCCGGGCTGCGGCGACTCGTGACCCCGTTAGGGTGCAGGACCCGCGTCAGCAGCGACCGCCGGAGCTCCAGTTCGCCGTGCCCGTAGATGCGCACCATGAGCCTCGCCGCCCACCGATAGGAGAAGGAGAGGACGAGGAAGTTCGCGAGCAGCACGCCGAGCCACAATGCGAGCTGGGCGGCGTCGTCGGTGACGATGGCGCGGTCGATGATGACGCCGACGAGGACCGGCACCAGGGCCTCGGCAGCTTCATGGACGACGTAGCCGAGCGTCGCGAGCGTGAGCCGCCAGCTGCGTCCCGACGCGAACAGTGCGTCTCGCATGACGGATGCGGGGGTCGGGACCTTGGGGTTCTCACGGAGCATCCGTCGATAGTAAGGTTCACCTAAGTCCAGCTAGCGATACGTTCGGCCAACTTCTGTTGCGTTCCGGACAACCAGGAGATCCACCGTGTTCCAGGCGCTCGAATTCAGCCAAGGGCCTGCGACCGTCGAGGTCAGGCCCGTTGGCGTCCCCGCACCGTTCCTCCTCACGACGGCCGTGCTCACCGGCCCGAACCTCGGGGACCGGGAGCCGCACGTGCATCCCGAGGGCATGATCATGTGGCCGTCGCGCGGCAGTGTCGTGGTGCTCGTCGAAGGCGCCCTGCGCACGCTCGCCGTCGGGCAGGGCGTCTGGGTGCCGCCCTTCACGCCGCACACGATGGAGGTCGACGCCTCGTCGACCGGATGCTGCACCTACTTCACGAGCGACGTCGCCCCGGACTGGCCCTCGGTCGGCACCGTGCAGCTGGGCGCCGCCTTCCGCGAGCTGCTGCTGCACCTCGCCGAGTCGCCCATGCAGACCGACCAGCGCCTGCGGGCGCAGACGGTCGTCATCGAACTGCTGCCAGAGGCGACGAGCTACGTCGAGACGGTTCCCGTGCCCCGCGACGAGCGCCTCGCTCCGCTCGTGCGCCGCGTGCTGAACGACCCAGCTGACGATCGTGGCGTCGAGGCGTGGGCGTGGCAGCTGTCGCTGAGCGTCCGTACGATCGCCCGCATCTTCGCGTCGGAGGTCGGCATGACCTTCTCGCACTGGCGCACCATGGTGCGCATGGCCGCGGCCGCGCGGATGCTCGCCGACGACGTCCCCGTCGGCACCGTCGCGGGTCGCGTCGGGTACGCCACGACGAGCGCGTTCAGCGCCGCCTTCCGTCGCGCCATGGGGTCGAAGCCCAGCGACTGGCGGCCGTAGACCCGCGGCCAGCAAGGTGAGGCGTGAGGCGTGAGGCGTGAGGCGTGAGGCGTGAGCGTCAGCGTCAGGCGTCAGCCGTCAGCCGTCCGCGTCAGGCGCGCGGCGCTCGGGGCCAGGCAGGAAGTGCATCTGCTCGAAGCGCCCGTACTTCACGACGAGGGCCTCGACGAGGTCGCGCTGATCCTCATCGTCGATGCGGATCTGCGTGTGCCCGTTGTAGAGGAGCAGGTCGTGGGCGTTGGAGAAGATGAGCCGCTCCCAGCGGCTCGACCAGAGTCGTCGACCGCGTTCGTCGAACGCGACGATGTCATCGTCGGTGAGCGTCATCATGGCGACGCCGTCGCTGCCGCGCACGATGAGGCCGACCGGGAACTCGGTCTTCTCGTACTCCTCGAAGTACACGTTGAAGCCCACGAGGGCGAGCGGATACACCGAGCGCAGCTCCCGAGAGACGCGGGCGACGCGCACCTGCCGCACCTCCGGGATCTTCTCGGCGGCTTCAGTCTGAGCGTTGTCCCCGCTGGCAGCTGCGCCTGCGGTGTCGGCGTCTTCCGGCTGGGTGCGGTTGCCGTTGTCAGTGTCGTCCGCGGCTGGCTTCGGCGCGACCGGTTCCGGCTCGACCGGAATGGCGACGATGCTGCCGGGGGTGTGGCTTTCGCGCCAGAGCTCCCAGAGGCGCTGCTCGCTTGCCGGGAACGAACCCGTTGAGGTCGCGTAGGGCTGGTCTTTGCCGATGACGCGGTGCGTGTACTGCCAGACGGGCAGGCGGCGCGGCCGGGGGCGGATGCTGAGGTCCCCGAACACCACGATCGTGGCGATCGCGATCACGGCGAGCACGAAGATGACGAGCAGCCCCCCGACCAGCTCACCTTGATTCACTCTCGAAGCGTAGCGCGGCGCGCGGGTGGCCCGCCGCCAGATGCGGTGGCAGGAACGCGACGCCGAGTGACCGCGGAACGATACGCCACGTCCGTAGGCTCGGTGTTCTGAGGTAACCCTTACTTCTCGCGTCTGCACTCTGTCGAATGGAGCCACCTTGACCTCGACTGTCACCCGCCGCTCGTCCGCCCCGACCCGACCCTCGACGCACCGTTCCGTGCACCGTCGCTGGACCGGGGCTCTCGCCGCCGCCACCGTCGGGGTGCTCGCGCTCGCGGGATGCGCATCCGGCGACGCTGCGGCAGCCGACGGAGTGATGGCGACGCCAGCGGAGGAGGGCGCCCTGCCGGTGACGATGACCCACGCCTTCGGCGAGACGACGATCACGGAGGCCCCCGAGCGCGTCGTGACCGTCGGCTGGGCGACGCAGGATGTCGTCGCCGCCTTCGGCGCTGTCCCCGTCGGGATCCCCGAGACCTGGGGTGGCGATGAAGAGGGCTACTCGCCGTGGTTCCGCGCCGAGGTCGAAGAGCTCGGCGGCACGATGCCCGAGATCCTCAACTACAGCGACGCCGGGGACCTCGACTTCGAGCAGGTGCTCGCGCTCGAACCCGATGTCATCCTCGCCCCGCACTCCGGCCTCACCGAGGTCGAGTACAACCGCCTCACCGAGATCGCCCCCACCGTCGCGTACCCCGAGAAGCCGTGGGCTTCCGAGTCGTGGCAGTCGCTTGTCGAGATCGTCGGCGACAGCCTCGGGCAGCCCGCGAAGGCCGACGAGATCATTGCGCAGACCCAGGGTCAGCTCGACACCGTGAAGGAGGAGAACCCCAAGTTCGCGGACACGACCTTCGCGTACGGCCTCACCCTCAGCGACGGTGGGACGGAAGCCGGTATCTACATTCCGACCGACCTGCGCGTGCAGTTCCTCACCGACCTCGGCCTGCAGAACACGCCAGCCATGGACACCGTCCTCGGCACCGTCGAGGGCGACAACTGGTACGGCGCCGTCAGCCTCGAAGAGCTCGACACCATCCCCGCCGACCTCTTCGTCGCCTGGTCCAACAGCCCGGAAGAGCTCGAGTACACGCTGAACCACCCCACGTTCAAGCTGTGGGAGCCCATCGCCACGGGCCACTACCTGTTCCTTGAGAGCGAGCCGCTTGCCATGGCCACCAACGCGCCGACGCCCCTCTCCATCCCATGGGCCCTCGACGAGTTCGTCCCCATGCTCAACTCGGCGATCGACGGCAACGGAGTAGGCGGCGCAGAATGACCTATCGCACCGCGTCCGAAACCGAGGCGAGCGACTACGTCGAGCGCATCCACCGTGCTGTCGTCACGGGTGTCAGGCAGCTCGGACCCGGCATGATTCGGGTCACGCTCGGCGGCGACGACCTGCACGACTACCCCACGACGGGGATCGGCGACGAGTACGTGCGCCTCTTCTTCCCGGACGAGGCGCACCTCGAACCTCACCTGCCGTTCGTCTCCGGCCGCGGCTGGGACTACGAAGAGGGCGTCGAGCCATCGCAGATGCGCACGTACACGATCCGCGACCACCGGCCGGGCGAGATCGACATTGACTTCGTGATCCACGAGGGTGGCATCGCGAGCACGTGGGTGCTCGGTGCGAAGCCGGGCCACGTGCTCGGCATCAACCCGCCGCGCGACCTCTACGCGCTTCCAGAGGGCGTCACGAAGCAGGTGCTGATCTGCGACGAGCCCGCCCTCCCCGCCGCCTTGCGGGTGGCGGAGCTGACGCCGGACGTCGAGACGGAGATCGTCTGCGAGATCCGGGATGCGGGCTACGAGCTGTTCCCGTCGGTCGACCTCAAGGCGGCGAACTGGGTGCGCGGCTCCGGCAACGGCCACCGCCCGAGCCGCCTCGTCGAGACCGTCAAGCGCCTCGACATCCCGAACGACGGCAGCGTCTACGTGTGGGTCGCGGGTGAGACGCGCGTGACCCGCGAGGTGCGCAGCCACCTCCGCCACACGCTTGGCCTGCCCGGCTCCTCGTACAAGGTCGTCGGCTACTGGACCTACGAGGTCGAAGCCTGGACGGCGAAGTGGGAGGCGCTCGACGAGTCGATCAAGCAGCAGATCATGGACCTCTACGGTGAGACCGAGGACGGCAAGCCCGAGATGGACGAGGAGGCCCGCATCGACGAGGTCTTCCGCATCTACGCCTCGGTTGGGCTCTAGCCGCATCGTGGTCGCAGTCAGCACTGCAGGGCCGCGGGCAGCAGGGCCTCGTCCAAGCTCGGGCGCCCGCGGCAGCCGCCCGGATTCCCGCGGTAGCGGCCTGGATGCTCGCGGCAGCGGCCTGGCGAGCAGTAACGCGAAGCGCACCCTGGCCCTGGTCATCGCCCTCGTGGTGCTGGCCGGAACGGTCGCGCTGAGCATTTTCGTGGGCGCCCGCGCCATCTCGCCCGAGGTCGTCGGGGAGAGCATCCTCGGTTCGCGGGCGACGGAGGAGCACATCATGGTGCTCGACCTGCGCATCCCCCGCACCGTCGTGGGGCTCGTCGTTGGTCCCGCGCTCGGCCTGTGCGGCGCCCTCATCCAGGCGTTCACCCGCAACCCGCTCGCCGACCCCGGCATCCTCGGCGTCAACGCCGGGGCGAGCTTCGTCGTGACGCTCGCGGTCGGCATCTTCGGCTTCACGGCACCCGGCCAGTACGTGTGGTTCGCCCTCATCGGCGCGTTCCTCGCGACCATGCTCGTCTACGCCATGGGATCCGTCGGCGGCGGCAAGGCGACACCCTTGACCCTCACCCTGGCGGGGGTCGCGATCAGCGCCGTGCTGGGCGGGTTCACCTCGGCGATCGTGCTGAAGAACATCGACGCCCTCAACGTCACCCGCTTCTGGGGCGTCGGGTCGATCGGCGGCCGGTCCATGGACGTGCTCCTCACTTGCCTGCCCCTCATCCTCATCGGCGTGGTGCTCGCGCTCTTCTCCGCGCGCTCCCTCAACGCCCTGTCTCTCGGCGACGAGCTCGCCGCCTCGCTCGGGGTGCGCATCCGCTCGACCAGAGTGCTCGTGGTCCTCGCCGTGACGCTGCTCGCGGGCACGGCCGTCGCCATCGCGGGCCCCATCGGCTTCGTCGGCCTCATGGTGCCGCACGTCGTGCGCTGGTTCGTCGGCCCCGACCAGCGCTGGATCCTCGTCATGTCGATCGTCATATCCCCGATCCTCCTGCTGACCGCCGACATTCTCGGTCGCATCGTGCTGCCCTCCGGCGAACTGCGGGTCGGGCTCGTGACGGCCATCATCGGCGCGCCCGTGCTCATCGGGCTCGTGCGCCGCAAGACGGTGAGCGGGCTGTGACCGCGACGCGCGAGGAGAGGCCAGGAACCGCATCCGCGCCGAACCCCACAAGCGCGGCGGTCGGCGGGGCCCGCCGACCGACGAGTGGCCCAGCCACTGGTGGCATCGACTTCGGCGACCGCACCTACGCGGTGCGCTTCGGCCGGTTCTCGAACCTGCACCGCCGCCGCGCCGTCATCGTGTGCGGCGCGATCGTCGTCGCGATCCTGGCCCTCGGCGTCGTCTCGCTCGGCTACGGCACGCTGGCCCTCTCGCCCGGCGAGGTGCTGGCGGCGCTCTTCGACGCGGATGCATCGCGCGCGCACCGGCTCGTCGTGTTCGAGTGGCGCCTCCCACGGTTCCTGTTCGCCGTGCTCGCGGGACTCGCGCTCGGCGCGAGCGGCGCTATCTTCCAGTCGATCACCCGCAACCCGCTCGGCTCGCCCGACATCATCGGCTTCTCGACTGGCTCCTACACGGGCGCCATCATCGTGATGCTGTGGATCGGCTCGACCTCCTACTATGCGATCGGGGCGGGCGCTCTGCTGGGCGGGGCCGCCGTCGCGTTGGCCGTCTACCTGCTCGCGTATAGGAAGGGACTGCGGCCGTTCCGCCTCATCATCGTGGGCATCGGGGCGAGCGCCATGCTCGCCTCCGTGAACTCGCTCATGATGATGAGGGTCAGCCAGGAGGAGGCGATGCTCGCCGCCGTCTGGGGCTCGGGCTCGCTCAGCGCCCTCGGTTACGCGCAGCTGCTGCCGGCCACGCTCATCTTCGCCGCCCTCATCGTCGGGTGCGGGTTTCTCGGCCGCCCGCTCGCGGCCCTCGAGGTGGGTGACGACGCGGCGCTGTCGCTCGGCGTGCACGCGAACCGAACCCGCGCGTTCTCGACGCTCGTCGGCGTCGCCCTCACCGCGCTGGTTACTGCGGCGGCGGGCCCGATCGCCTTCATCTCGCTCGCCGCCCCGCAGATCGCGCGGCGGCTCACCAACGGGGCGAGCCTGCAGCTGCTCCCATCCGCGCTGGTCGGCGCGCTCCTCCTGGTGGCAGCCGACCTTGTCGCGCAGATGGTCGACCTCCCCGTCGGCGTGCTCACCGTGTGCGTCGGCGGCATCTACCTCGCCTGGCTGCTCGTCCACGAGCAGGTCACGAAGAAGGGACGTCAGTGATGACGATAAAAGCTCTCACCGTTCCGGACACCACCCAGGCGAAGCCGGCCGCATCCGCTGCGAGCGCAGTCGGTGCTGCCAGTGCTGCAGGTGTCTCCAGTGCTGCCGGCACCGCCGACCTGCAGGCGCGGTCAGTGCACGTCGGCTATGACGAGCAGCGCATCATCGAGGGCCTCGACTTCGAGGTGCCCGCGCACTCGTTCACGGTCATCATCGGCCCGAACGCATGCGGCAAGTCGACGCTGCTGAAGGCCCTCGCGCGCTTGCTCAAGCCGAGCGATGGCAGCGTGCTGCTCGACGGCACCGACATCTTCACCCTCAAGACGAAGGACGTCGCCAAGCGCCTCGGGCTGCTGCCGCAGACGTCGCTCGCGCCGGAGGGTATCCGCGTCGCCGACCTCGTCGCGCGCGGCCGGTTCCCGCACCAGGGCATGTTCGACCGCTGGTCGGCGGCCGACGAGCGAGCCGTGACCGAGGCGATGGCCGCGACGAGAGTGGATGCGCTGTCGTCGCGCTTCGTGGATGAGCTGTCCGGTGGTCAGCGGCAGCGCGTGTGGGTTGCCATGGCGCTCGCTCAGGAGGCGCCCGTGCTGCTGCTCGACGAGCCGACGACGTTCCTCGACATCTCCCACCAGTACGAGCTGCTCGAGCTGTTCCGTCGGCTCCGCGGCGAGGGGCGCACGCTCGTCGCCGTGCTGCACGACCTCAACCAGGCGGCCCGCTTCGCGACGCACCTCGTGGTCATGCGCGACGGCGAGATCGTCGCGCAGGGCAAGCCGGGCGAGGTGCTCACAGCTGAGCTCGTCGAGGACGTATTCTCGCTGCCCTGCCGCATCATCGACGACCCCGAGACGGGCACGCCGCTCGTGATTCCCCGCGAAGGGGTGTGGGCGGAGTAGGGGCAGGTCTCTCTGCTCTTCTTCTCCCGTTCTCCTCTGCCGTTCTCCTCTGTTCCGCTGTTCCTCTGCGCCTAGCCGGCGCAGTGCCGCCCTCTGCAGACCTGGGCTTTGCGCATCCACTCCGCGCAAGTTGGCTGCAGATGCCCCAGGTCTGAGCCCGGCCCCTCTGCAGACCTGGGGGTTGCGCATCCGCGTGGTGGGGAGTGGATGCGTGAGGCCCAGGTCTGTCCTGCGCGGGAGAGGGAGAGAGCGCGGAGGAGGCGCGGAGGGGCGGCGGGAGAGAGGGGAGGGGGTGCCACGGGGTGGCGCCGTTGGCCCTCTCCGAAGAAGAGTGGCGCCACCACGTGGTCATCGTGTGGTTGCCGCCGCCGCAAGGAGGCGCAGCGGCGGCAACCCGTCTGAGATCCGCGGCGCGAGACCTACAGCCCCTGCGCGAGGCGGTAGTAGGCCTGGTTCCAGCGCACTTCCTTGCTGAACTCGCGCAGGGTGGTGTCGGCGTCGATGCGCAGCAGCTCGGTCTTCGCGATGGTCGCGAAGTCCTCGAACACGTCGATGCCAACGGCCGTCGACATGACCGTGTGGTGCGCGGCGCCCGCCGTCAGCCAGGCAGCGGCCGACACCTCGAACGATGGCTCCGGCTTCCACACGGCGCGGCCGACGGGCAGCTTCGGCAGGGGAGCGGTGGGTTCCACGACCTCGACGACGTTCGCGACGAGGCGGAACCGGTCGCGCATGTCGCTGAGCGCCACGACCACCGCGGGGCCGGGGTCGGCCGTGAAGACGAGGCGCACCGGGTCGTCCTTGCCGCCGATGCCAAGCGGATGCACCTCGAGGGTCGGCTTGGCCGTCGAGAGCGAGGGGCTCACCTCGAGCATGTGCGCGCCCAGGATGAGCTCGCTGCCCTCCGTGAGGTCGTACGTGTAGTCCTCCATGAGGCTCGCGCCACCGGGCAGGCCGGCGCCCATGACGTTCGCGGCCCGCACGAGGATGGCCGTCTTCCAGTCGCCCTCGGCACCGAAGCCGTAGCCCTCCGCCATGAGCCGCTGAACGGCGAGGCCCGGGAGCTGCTTGAGCTCGCCGAGGTCCTCGAAGCTCGTCGTGAACGCGCTGAAACCGCCAGCCTCGAGGAACGACCGCAGGCCAAGCTCGATGGCCGCGCCGTCGCGCAGCGACTGATGGCGCTCCGCGCCGGGACGCAGCTCGGGGGCGACGTCGTACAGCTCCTCGTACTCGGCGACGAGTGCATCCACCGCCGCGTCATCAACCGTGGCGACGGCGGCGGCGAGCTCGTTGACGCCCCACGTGTTGACCTGCACGCCGAAGCGCAGCTCGGCCTCCGTCTTGTCGCCCTCGGTGACGGCGACGAAGCGCATGTTGTCGCCGAAGCGGGCGAGCTTCATGGTGCGCACCGCCTGCCAGGCGGCCGCGGCGCGCGACCAGCTGTCGATCTGCCGCGTCACGCTGGCGCTCGACGCGTGTCCGACGACCGTCTTGCGGGGGATGCCGAGGCGCGTCTGGATGTACCCGAACTCGCGGTCGCCGTGCGCCGCCTGGTTGAGGTTCATGAAGTCGAAGTCGATGTCGGCCCACGGCAGCTCCACGTTGGCCTGCGTGTGGAGGTGCAGGAGCGGCTTCGCGAGCGCGTCGAGGCCCTGAATCCACATCTTCGCGGGGCTGAAGGTGTGCATCCACGCGACGATGCCGATGACGCTGTCGTTCGAGTTGACCTCGAGGGCCGCGCGGCGGATCGCGTCGGAGTCGGTGAGCACCGGCTTCCAGACGATCTTCACGGGCGTGTTCGACGACTCGTTGAGAGTCTCGACGATGGCCTGCGACTGCTCGGCGACCTGACGCAGCGTCTCCTCGCCGTAGAGGCCCTGGCTGCCGGTGAAGAACCAGATCTCAGCCGTGTCGAAGGAAGTGGTGAGTGCGCTCAACTGAGGGCTCCTTTCGGGTCTTGTCCGTAGACGTTCTGGTAGCGGTCGAACAGCGAGTCGACGGCCTGCTGGGGGATGGGGTGCGGGCTGCCGAGCTGGCGGGAGATGTGCACGGTGCGAGCGACGTCCTCCACCATGACGGCCGCCTTCACGGCGTCGCGGGCGTCCTTGCCGATCGTGAACGGGCCGTGGTTCTTCATGAGCACGGCCCGCGAGCGGTGCCCGCGCAGCGTCTCGACGATGCCCCGCCCGATCGAGTCGTCGCCGATGATCGCGAACGGGCCGACCGGGATCTCCCCGCCGAACTCATCCGCCATGGCCGTGATGACGCAGGGGATGGGCTCGCCGCGTGCCGCCCACGCGACCGCGTAGTCAGAATGCGTGTGCACGACCCCGCCCACCTCAGGCATGTTGCGGTACACGTACGCGTGCGCCGCCGTGTCGCTCGAGGGAGAGCGCTCCGAGCCTGGCGTGCCCGGGACGACCTGCCCGTCGAGGGTGCAGAGGATCATGTTGTCGGCGGCCAGGTCGTCGTAGCTGACGCCGGACGGCTTGATGACGAACAGGTCCGTGCCCGGCACCCGGCCGGAGATGTTGCCGCCCGTCCAGACGACGAGCCCGTAGCGCACGAGCTCGTCGTGCAGGGCGGCGACCTCGGCGCGGATGGTGTCGATGCTCGCCTGCACCTCGGCTGTGATGGTCTGGGTCTGGATGCTCACGCGCTGACCTCCTCGTGGATTGCGGGGGCGGATGCGGGCGCCGCTTCGGGCGACGCGGGAGCGGATGCCGGGGCAGCGGATGCGTCGGCGAGCGCCTCGCGGCGGCGTCGCTTGAGGCGCTTCATGACCTGGTTCGCGCCCCGCCCGAAGTGGTCGTGCAGCAGGTCGTACTCGGCGTACAGCTCGTCGTAGGCGGCCACGGCGTCGGGGTTCGGGACGTACCGCGCGCGGGTCACCCGGCCCATGGCGGCCGCCGCTGCGCGCGCATCCGGGTACGCACCCGCGGCGATCGCGGCGTGGATGGCCGAGCCGAGTGCCGGGCCCTGCGCGCTGTCGATCGTGGAGATCGGCATGCCGAGGATGTCGCTGTAGGTCTGCATGAGGAACGCGTTCTTGAGCAGGCCGCCGGCCGCGATGAACTCGGTGACGGGTACTCCGGAGGCGTTGAAGGTCTCGACGATCTTGCGCGTCCCGAACGCGGTCGACTCGAGCAGCGCACGGTAGACGTCCTCCGCCTTCGTCGCGAGCGTCGCGCCGACGAGCAGGCCGGAGAGCTCATGGTCGACGAGCACCGAGCGGTTGCCGCTGTGCCAGTCGAGCGCGACGAGGCCGTGCGCGCCAACCGGCTGCGTGGCCGCGAGATTCGTGAGGTGCTCGTGCACCGAGACGCCGAGTTCGGTGGCTGCCCGCTCGTAGCGGGCGGGCACCTGGTTCTCGACGTACCAGGCGAAGATGTCGCCCACGCCGGACTGGCCGGCCTCGTAGCCGTAGAGGCCCGCGACGATGCCGCCGTCCACGACCCCGCACATCCCCGGCACCTCGGCGAGGGTGTCGCAGCTCATGACGTGGCAGGTGGAGGTGCCCATGATGGCGACCATCTGGCCGGGCTCGGTCGCTGCGGCGGCGGGGGCGGTGACGTGGGCGTCGACGTTGCCAACCGCGACCGCGATGCCCTCTGGCAGGCCGGTCCAGGCTGCGGCCTCCGCCGAGAGCGTGCCGGCGGCGTCGCCGAGCTGGCCGATCTCGTGCGCGAGCTTGTTGTCCGCGAAGCCCGCGAAGTCGGGGTTGAGGGCGGCGAGGAACTCGCGGCTCGGGTACTCGCCGTCCTGCAGGATGCCCTTGTAGCCGGCCGTGCAGGCGTTGCGGATGTAGGTGCCCGTGAGCTGCCAGACGATCCAGTCGGCCGCCTCGACCCAGTGATCCATGGCGGCGTACACCTCGGGGTCCTCCTCGAGGAGCTGGAGGCCTTTCGCGAACTCCCACTCGCTCGAGATGAGCCCGCCGTACCGGGCGAGCCACGTCTCACCGCGGAGTGCGGCGAGCTCGTTGATGCGGTCGGCGTGGGGCTGCGCGGCGTGGTGCTTCCACAGCTTCACGTAGGCGTGGGGGCGCGTCTCGAAGCCAGCGACCTCGTTGAGGGGCGTGCCGTCGGCGAGCGTCGGCACCATCGTGCAGGCCGTAAAGTCGGTGCCGATGCCGATGACATCCGCCGGGTTGATGCCCGCGTCGGCGATGGCGGCGGGCACGGCGACCTTGAGCACGTCGACGTAGTCGCTCGGCACCTGCAGCGCCCACTCGGGCGGGAGCTTCTCGCCGGTTGCCGGCAGCTGCTCATCGACCACGGCATGCGGGTAGGGCAGCTCGCCGACGCCGAGCTCGGCGCCGTCCCGCACACGAACGACGACGGCACGGCCCGAGAGGGTGCCGTAGTCGACGCCGATGACGTAGGTGTCGCGCTCGCCTGGCCCTGCGTGGGCTGCGTCGTTGGCGCGCGATTCCGAGTTCGTCGCATGGCTCATCCTGGCGGTCTCCTTTGGCTCGACCGGACGTAATGTGATCGATCACACCACGGAGGAGCCGGGATGCGCAAGCCCGAGTCTGTCGGCGAGCCGCGCGGGCGGGTGCGCCGATTCCAGAGCTACAGTCGGCGGGTCGAGGCGCGCACGATGAGCTCCGGCAGCACGTCCGGGGCGCCCTGGGCTCCGTCGAGGAGTCGGGCAACGCACTGGGCTCCCGTCGCGGCGAAGTGCTGGCGCACGGTGGTCAGCGGGGGCCAGAAGTGCGCGGCCTCGGGGATGTCGTCGAACCCCACGACGCTGAGCTGCTCCGGCACGGAGACTCCGGCGTCATGCGCGGCGTGGAGCACTCCGAGGGCAGTCTGGTCGTTTGCGCAGAAGACGGCCGTCGCGTTCGACTCGAAGATGGTGGCGGCAGCGGCGTAGCCGGCTTCCGGGGACCAGTCCCGAGCGTCGACGTGCCGGGGCGTCAGTCCGCGAGACTCCATCTCGAGGCGGAAGCCCCGGAGGCGGGACGTGGCATCGATCCAGTCGCCGGGGCCGGCCAGGTGCACCACGTCGACGTGGCCCAGGTCGAGCAGGTGCGCGGTCGCGACCCGCGCGCCTTCGAGCTGATCCTCGGCCAGATCGACGCCCCCATCGTTCGTCCAGGTCTGCAGGGTCACGAACGGGATGCCCGAGGTCATGTTGCCGAGCACCTCGAGCAAGGGGGTCTGCGGCGCGACGGCGACGATGCCCTCGACGTTGAGGCTCGCCAGGTTTCCCAGCGCCTCCTCGATCGACGCGACATCGAGGCCGTCCGTCTGCTCGACGATCGTCGTGTATCCGCGCGTTCGTGCGGCCTCGGTGATGGCGATGATGCTCGAGGACGGGCCGTACTCGCCGCTGGCGGTCGAGAGGACGCCGAGTGTCCGGCTCCGCTTCGAGGAGAGTGCCCTCGCGGCGAGGTTGGGGCGGTAGTTGAGCTCGCCCATCGCGGTCAGAACTTTCTGCCTGGTCGCGGGCCGCACGCTCGAGTGGTCGTTGAGCACTCTCGAGACGGTCTGGTGCGAGACGCCCGCCGCCCGGGCCACGTCGAACACGCTGGCAGCCCGCTTCGGTTTCGTCGCATCCACAGGTCCGCTCGTCATTCGGCAATTATGCCCGCACGCGCGACGCAGTGCCGCCCGAATAACAATTCAGATTGACGGTTGCGTCCACTGGATGTGATCGATAACATTCCCGACAGATGCGAGGAAGCATTCAACTGCGCAGCGTCACGACCGGCCACGGCACGAGTGAACTGCTCTCAACGAGGAGAGACCAGCGTGAACAAGACAACCATCAGGACCATCGCCGGAATCGCGATGGCAGGGGCACTCACCCTGAGCATGGCGGCCTGCTCCGGCGGATCGGGTGACGCCCCCGCCGGGAGCGACGGCGAGCTCATCACCGTCGGCTTCGTCGCCGTCGGACCGGAAGGCGGATGGCGCACAGCGAACGAGCAGAACATCCAGGACTCGTTCTCGACCGAGAACGGCTTCGAGCTCAAATACGCCCCCGCCACCAACGGAGACCAGAACTCCCAGATCACCGCCTTCACCTCCTTCATCGACGAAGGCGTCGACGCCATCCTGCTCTCGGCAACGGAAGCAACAGGCTGGGAGAGCGTCCTCGAACGCGCCCAGGAAGCCGAAATCCCCGTCGTGCTCCTGGACCGCGGAATCGAGCCGAACGACGAGGCGCTCTACACGAGCCACATCGCCCCGGACAACGTGGGAATCAGCTCGGCTGCCGCCGAATGGGCGAACGGCCAGTTCGCGGACGGCGGCAACTATGTCGTGCTCGAAGGCCCTCCCGGCCTCTCCGTGGTCAACGACCGCAACAAGGGCTGGGACGAGAGCATCGACTCGAACCTGACGAAGCTCGAGAGCCAGTCGGCCAACTGGTCGACGGAAGAGGCCAAGAGCGTCTTCGAGACGATCCTCAAGTCGAACAGCAATGACGTGCAGCTCGTCTTCGCCCAGAACGACGAGATGGGCCTCGGCGCCGCCCTCGCCGTCGAGGAAGCCGGCCTCAAGCCGGGCACCGACGTCAAGATCATCACGATCGACGGCACCAAGGCTGCACTGGAAGCGCTCGCCGCCGGCCGCCTTTCGTTCGTCGCCGAGTACAACCCGCTCTTCGGAGACGTCGCCGTCGACGTCGTCAAGGCCGCAGTCGCCGGAGAGACCGTCGAGAAGAACATCGTCGTCGAGAGCGTCACCTTCGACTCCCCGGACGCAGCCACGGCCGCGCTCCCAGACCGCAAGTACTGACTCGAACCACGTTCATCGGTGCGCCACCGCTCTCTCGGCGGCGCACCGATGAACCCCACCCCCGACACTCGACGCCGGCCACCGGCAGAACGCTAGGCGATCATGGCAGCGAATCAGCCAATCGTTGAGATGAGCGGCATCTCAATCGAGTTCCCAGGAGTCAAAGCACTCCAAGACGTCAACTTCCGGCTCTACCCCGGCGAAGTGCACACGCTCATGGGCGAGAACGGCGCAGGCAAGTCCACGCTCATCAAGGCCCTCACCGGCGTCTACAAGATCGACGCCGGCGCCATCCGCATCGCCGGTGACGAGCGGCAGCTCAAGGGCACGGCGGACGCGCAGGCCGCGGGCATCTCCACCGTCTATCAGGAAGTCAATCTCTGTGACAACCTCTCCATCGGCGAGAACGTGATGCTCGGACACGAGATCCGAGGGCCCTTCGGGATCAACTGGCGCAAGACGAACGCCGCGGCCCGAGAGGCACTCGGCGCGCTCGGCCTCGAGCACCTCGACCCGAAGCGGTCACTCTCCAGCATCTCGCTCGCGATGCAGCAGCTCGTCGCGATCAGCCGGGCCATGGTCATCAAGTCGAAGGTGCTGATCCTCGACGAACCCACGTCCAGCCTCGACGCACAGGAGGTCGAGGGCCTGTTCGCCGTCATCCGCCAGCTTCGCGAGCAGGGGGTCGCGATTCTGTTCGTCTCCCACTTCCTCGACCAGGTCTATGCGATCAGCGACCGCCTCACCGTGCTCCGCAACGGCCAGTTCGTGGGCGAGTACGCCACCGCCGAGCTCAGCAGAGGCGACCTCATCTCCAAGATGATCGGCAAGGAGTTCTCCACCCTCGAGTCGCTCGGAGCGAACCGACGCGTCGACGCTCGAGATGCCGCAGACATTCCCCTCTACCGGGCGCAGGGCGTCGGCAGGAAGGGATCGATCGACCCCGTCGACATCGAAGTGCACCGCGGTGAAGTCGTCGGCTTCGCGGGGCTCCTCGGCTCCGGACGCACCGAGCTCGGGCGCCTGATCTATGGTGCCGACAAGCCGGACTCCGGATCAGCGCAGCTCAACGGGAATGACGTCGAGGTGCACTCTCCAGCCGCAGCGCTGCGGAAGCACATCGCCTTCTCCACCGAGAACCGGCGGGATGAAGGCATCGTCGGCGACCTCACGGTGCGCGAGAACCTGATCCTCGCCGTCCAAGCTCGGCGAGGCTGGGCACGGCCCCTCTCCCGCCGCGAGCAGAACGAGCTCTGCTCGAAGTACCTCACCGAACTCAACGTGCGCCCCGCTGACCCGGAGCGCGCCATCCGCAACCTCTCCGGTGGCAACCAGCAGAAGGTGCTCCTCGGGCGCTGGCTCGCCACGAAGCCCGAGCTGCTCATCCTGGACGAACCGACCCGCGGCATCGACGTGGGAGCCAAAGCCGAGATTCAGGAGACCATCGCGCAGCTCGCCGAAGACGGCATGTCGGTCATCTTCATCTCGTCGGAGATCGACGAGGTGGTCAGGCTCAGCGAGCGGATCGTCGTCCTCAAGGACCACCGGAAGATCGCGGAGATCGCGAACGGGCCGGACGTCACCGCGGACCTCATCGTCCAGACCATCGCCGCCGACGGAGTGGAGGGCGTCGACCCGGTCGTCGCAGACACGCCTGCCGCCCCGACCACACCACCCGCATCCGCCGACGCCGAGGGAGCACGCGCATGAGCCAGTCCACGGCCCCGCACACCACGTCGCCCGCAGGCCCCTCGCCCCAGGAGCCGCGGCGGGCGCCGGGCGCCATCCAGGTGGCACGAGGCGCATTCCGACAGCCCTACATCTGGGCTGTCGTCGCACTCGTCCTCCTCATCGTCATCAACCTGATCAAGGACCCGGGCTACCTCGGCGTCTCCGTCAATCAGGCCACCGGCGACCTCAACGGCAACCTCATCGACATCCTCCGCGCCAGCGCCCCGGTCATGATGATCGCCGTCGGCATGACCCTCGTGATCGCCACTCGCGGCATCGATCTCTCCGTCGGCTCTGTCATGGCCGTGGCCGGCGCCGTCTCGATGGAGTTCATGGCATCCGCCCAGAACTCGTTCGGCTCGGCGCTCACCGCCATCGCCCTGGCGCTGCTCATCAGCGCACTCCTCGGCACCGTCAACGGACTGCTCGTCTCGGTGGTCGGCCTGCAGCCCTTCATCACGACGCTCATCATGATGCTCGCGGGGCGCGGGCTCGCCAAGGTCATCACGGCCGGTCAGAACACGTCAGCCACCAACGACTCGTTCCGCTGGATCGCGAACGGCACCATCGCCGGATTCCCCGTGATCTTCCTGCTCGCCGTCGGCATCGTCGTCCTCGTCGCGCTGCTCGTGCGACGCACCGCGCTCGGCCTCATGATCGAGTCCATCGGCATCAACCCGAAGGCGTCCCGCATGGCGGGCATCCGCCCCATCGGACTCCTGTTCTTCGTCTACATCTCGAGCGCCATCCTCGCGGGAGTCGCGGGCATCCTCAGCACGGCCACCGTCATGACGGTCGAGGTCGCCAAGACCGGATCCGCGTCGGAAATGGATGCGATCCTCGCCGTCGTCATCGGCGGGACCTCGCTGGCCGGCGGCAAGTTCTCCCTCACCGGCAGCGTCATCGGCGCGCTCCTCATCGCGACGCTCGACAAGACCGTCGTCTTCCTCTCGATCCCATCCTCGGCAACGCCCGCGTTCAAGGCCATCGTCATCGTCCTCGTCTGCCTGCTGCAGTCGCAGCGTGTCCGCGACTTCTTCAAGCGACGACGAGCGCAGACCCCCACCGGGCCCGCGAGTCCCGCACCAGCACCAGAGGCGGTTGCCGCATGACCACCATCGTCGAACAGACCAGCGAAGTCACCCGGCTCGCGAAGTTCAAGCCGAACCTCGACTCCCTCCCGACACTCGCCGCCGTCGTCATCTTCGTCGGCATGCTCGCGTACGGGGAGCTCGCCTACGGCGGCATCCTGCAATTCAGCACGCTCTCCAACCTCCTCATCAACAACGCCTACCTGATCGTGCTCGCCATCGGGCTGACCTTCGTCATCCTGACCGGCGGCATCGACCTGTCCGTCGGCGCGGTCATCGCCGTCAGCAGCCTCATCGGAGTCATGCTCTCGAGCGCTGGACTGCCCGCGATCCTCGTGATCGTGCTGATGATCGGCATCGGCTCCCTCTTCGGCCTCGCCTCCGGAATCCTCATCCACTACTTCCGAGTGCAACCGTTCATCGCGACGCTCGCCATGATGTTCCTCGCCAGAGGACTCGCCTCGATGCTCAGCACCGAACCACAGCGACTCGCCGACGACTCGCCCATCCGCGGCCTCTCCGCCGAGATCAAGATCATCGATGGCCCGAAGATCAACGACCTCGTCGTCACACCGGCCGTCATCATCGCGGTCGCCACCATCGCGGTCGCCTTCTTCGTCCTGCACCGCACCCGCTTCGGGAGGACCGTCTACGCCATGGGAGGCTCGGAGCAGTCCGCGCTCCTCATGGGCCTCCCGGTCGCACGAACGAAGGTCGCGATCTACGTCATCAGCGGCACCCTCGCGGGCATCGCCGCCGTGCTCTACACGTCGAAGCTCGGCATCGCGCAGAACATCACGGGCGTCGGCTGGGAGCTGGACGCGATCGCCGCAGTCATCATCGGCGGCACGCTGCTGACCGGTGGCGGCGGGTTCGTGCTCGGCTCGGTCGTCGGCGCCCTCGTGCTCGGGCTCATGAACGTCCTCATCACTCGCGACGGCAGCATCCCACCGGAAGCGACGACCATCATCACGGGTGGCATCCTGCTCGTGTTCGTGCTGCTGCAGCGGGCCGTGACCTCCAGGAAACGCAGATCTCAGTAGGGGGTCGCCCGTCCAGCCTGGGTGCTGCCGAACCGGGGCGCATGCGGCCTGGCGGGCCTCCATCCGCGGGCCTAAGCTCAAGCCATGACCGGCATCACGGCGGGGAACGCGCGCGTCTTCGCGGTCGCCGTCGCGGTCGCGGGCCTCCTCGCTCTGAGCGCCTGCTCGGCGAGCCCGGCCCTCACGATCGGGGCGGATGCACCCCCGTCTGTCAGCGAGACGGCGCCGGTCGAAACGGGCCCTGGCGTCATCGGCGAGCAGTTCACCCCTGTCGTCGTCTCCGCGCTCGCCGACCCGATACCCGTGCTCGGAACCGACGAGCGCATCCACCTCGCCTACGAGCTGCAGCTCACCAACGGGTCGCCGTCCAAGGTGAAGATCACGGGAGTCGAGACGAGCGCGAGCGGCACAGCGCTGCAGGAGCTCGAGGGCGACGACCTCGACGATGTGATGCGCGTCGCCGGCACCACCGACGGCGGCGGGCTCGAGCTCGGCCCCGGCCAGAACGCAACCGTGTGGATGGACGCCACCGTCGCAGCCGACGCCGACGTGCCCGACCGCATCGAGCACACCGTCACCGTCGAGATGCCCAAAGCCCAGCCGCCGCTCTACGAGAAGACCATCGAGCAGACCACGCAGGCCGTGAGCGTCGACAAGCGCGACGTCGCCGTCATCGGCCCGCCCCTCACCGGCGACAACTGGCTGAACGCCAACGGCTGCTGCGGCCTCACCGCGCACCGCGGCGCCGTCAGCCCCATCAACGGCACCTACTGGGCGCCCGAACGGTGGGCCATCGACTACGTCAAGCTCACCCCCACCATGAAGCTCTCCGACGACGGCGCCCGCGACAACGCGCGCAGCTACCCCGGCTACGGACAGAACGTCATCGCCGTCGCCGACGGCCCCATCGTCGCCATCACCACCGACCGCCCCGAACAGGAACCCGGCACCGCACCCGGCCCAACCCTCACCCTCGACGAATACGGCGGCAACTACGTCGTGCAGGACATCGGCGGCGGCAACTACGCGTTCTACGCGCACCTCAAGACCGGCAACCCCTTCGACCTCCAAGTCGGGCAGCAGCTCACCCGCGGCGACCGCCTCGGCCTGCTCGGCAACACCGGCAACACCGACGCCCCGCACCTCCACTTCCACCTCATGGACTCCCCGAACCCACTCGCCTCCAACGGGCTGCCGTTCGTGTTCGACACATTCACGCTGGACGGGCAGGTCACCTCGCAGGCCGCCCTCGACGCCGGCGAGCAGGGCAAGGCCTATAAGGTCGACGAAGCGAACGCGGGGGAGCGAACCGGCCAGGTGCCGCTCACCGGGGACCTCATGACCTACCCCGGCGAGTAGCGCGCACGAGGGGGTCTGTCTCGCTTCCTCTCTGAAGGGTTCTTGCGGGTCTCGCTGGACCTCACGAGTTTTACGAGCCCTCGCGGCGCCGCCGCGCCTCGCGGATGCTCTCAGGATGCGAGGCGTACCGTCGTTGCGTGAGCGTGCACATCCGCAGCATCGGCACCGCAGTGCCCCCGACCGAGCTGCCGCAGACCCAGGCCCGTGACCTGTTCGCAGGTCAGCCGGGCATCAACCGCCTCGGTGCCCGCCTCATCGGCGCAGCCTTCGACGGCTCGGCGATCGACCGCAGGCACACGGTCGTGGATGCGCTCGCGGGCGGAGAGGACTCAGCGCTCGTCGCCGACGGCCAGGTCCTCGACGCGTCCACCGGCGCTCGCAACCAGCTCTACGCGGAGCGTGTCCCCGATCTGCTGCTCGGCGCCGCCCGCGCCGCGCTCGACGGCAGCGGCCTCGACGCAGGCGACATCACGCATGTCGTCACCGTCTCCTGCACCGGCTTCTACGCGCCCGGCCCCGACTACGAGATCGTGCGCGGCCTCGGCCTGTCTCCTCGCGTGCAGCGCTTCCACCTCGGCTTCATGGGCTGCTACGGCGCCTTCCCAGCACTCCGGGCAGCGGATGCATTCGCCCGCGCCGACCCGAACGCGGTTGTGCTCATCGTGTGCGTCGAGCTGTGCACCATCCACCTGACGAGCTCCAACGACCCCGAGCAGATCGTCGCGACCTCCGTCTTCGCCGACGGGGCCGCTGCCGCGCTCGTGACCGCGCGTCCCGCGCCGGCCGGCGCGAGCATCCTGACCATCGACGCTCTCGAGAGCACCATCACCGACGAGGGCGAGTCTGAGATGGCGTGGACCATCGGCGACAGCGGGTTCCGGATGCGCCTCTCGGGGTACGTGCCGAGCATCATCGGCGCCTCCATCGGCGACGTCGTCGAGCCGCTTCTCGCGCCGACCGTGCCGTCGGAGACGCCGCTGTGGGCGATCCACCCCGGCGGGCGGAGCATCCTCGACAAGGTCGGGCAGTCGCTCGGGCTCACCGAGGCGCAGCTCGCCCCGTCGCGCGGCGTGCTGCGCGACTACGGCAACATGTCGAGCGCGACCGTGCTGTTCATCCTCGAGCGACTCCTCAGCGACGGTGCCGACGACACCTACCTCGAAGGGGCCGGTGAGGCGCTCTGCGCGATGGCGTTCGGACCCGGTCTGACGGTCGAGGTCGGGCGGTTCACGCGGATGCGCGCGTGAGGGTCGCGACCTGGGCAGCGGCCGGCCGCGGTGCGATCCGGGACGTTTCCTTCGCCGCAGTCGCGCAGGCCGGGCCTGGGCTGTGAGGCCTCCCACGCTCCCGTCGCTTCGTCCCCTGCCGCGCGACACGACCTCGCTTGAGCTCATGGACGACCCCGACTGCGACCGCGACCGCCTCTTCGCGACATATGCCCAGTTCCGCGCCGTGAACGCGTTCGTCGCAGGATGGCGGCGCGTGTACCTGCGGGACGTGCGGCCCGTGCTCGACCGGCGGCGCGCATCCAGGCTGCTCGATATCGGCTTCGGCGGGGGCGACATTCCGCTCGCCCTCGCCGGCTGGGCGGCGCGCGACGGGCTCCGGCTCGAGGTCACCGCCATCGACCCGGATGAACGCGCGCACGAGTTCGTAGAGACGCGCGCGCTCACGCGGCGCGGCGTCGACTTCCGGGCGGCGTCGAGCGGCGAGCTCGTGGCGGCGGGGGAGCGGTTCGATATCGTCACGTCCAACCACCTGCTGCACCACCTCGACCCGCACACGCTCACCGGCCTGCTCGCCGACAGTGCGGCCCTCGCGCCGCTCGCCCTGCACAGCGACATCGAGCGCGGCCGCCTCGCGCTGGCCGCGTTCAGCGCCGCGACGAAGCCCCTCGACCGCGGATCGTTTGTGCACTACGACGGGACGCTGTCCATCCGCCGCAGCTACACGGCCCCCGAACTCCGTGCCGCGGTGCCTCAGGGCTGGCACGTGCGACGCCAGTTCCCCTACCGACTGCTGCTGACCCGAGACGAGACGCTCACACCGCAACGGTGAGCGGATGCTCGTCCCGCGCTGAGCTCCTGGCTCCGGCTCCTTGCACCGGCTCCAGCCTCCGCTTCAGGCCGCCCGTGTAGTTTCGGCGTCGTGAATGTGCCCCCGCTGCTGGTCGCCGCGACGACGAGCTACGCCGCCAACTGCGCGCTTGGGGTCAGCGTCGCGACCGGAGTGGTGCGAACCGGTCGCTGGCACTGGATCCACCACGCTCTCTACATCTGCACATCCGCGCTGGCACTCGCCGCGGGCGTCGCGTTGCTCACGAGCCGCGACGAGAGCCGGCGCCGAGCCGGCAAGCTGCTGTTGCCGACCGCGGTGCCGCTCGCCGCGATCCCCTTCGCCGGCACGCACTCGAGACGCCACCCGTCGCTCGCCCTCACCGCAGCGCCCTTCTACGCGCTCGCGGTGCGGGCATCCACGCGCCGCTGACATCTGCAAGCCAAACAACCCTTCTTGGCCTTGTCCTGGCGATCGCTGCCAGCCGAATCGCCCTTCAGAGTGAGTGCTAGAGGGCCATTTCCCTGGCAGTGATCGCTCGGCATACGTTTCAGGCGGATACGACAGACTCAGCGCATGGAATTCCTCGACGTTCTGCGACGCCGCAAGACCACGAACGGCCCCTTCCTTCCCGATCCCGTCAGCGAGGAGCATCAGCGCCTCCTCATGGAGGTCGCCGGACGCGCACCCTCGCAGCTCAACAGCCAGCCATGGCGGTTCGTCGTCGTCGAGGCGCGCGAGACGATCGAGGCGATCGCGAGCATCAGTGGCGAGAGCATGACGACCGCCATGAGCAACGGCACGTTCTTCGAGCGTTACAAGCCGTACTTCCGCTTCAGCAAGGAGGAGATGGAGCAGCGGCGCGACGGGATGCTGTTCGACAAGCTCCCCGCACCGCTGCGGCCGTTCACGAGCCAGGTCTTCACGAAGCGCGGGCAGTTCCTCATGAACTCCCTGCGCGTGCCCAACACGCTCGGCGAGGAGAACCGCAAGCTCGTCGCCGGATCCCCACTCCTGCTCGGCGTCATGCTCGACCGTTCCGAGTACCGGCCGGGGGAGCTGTCGTCGTTCTACTCGGTCTTCAGCATGGGCGCGGCTATGGAGAACATCTGGCTCACCACCGGCGAGATCGGCATGGGGATACAGTTCGTGTCGTTCCCCATGGAGGTGCCCGGCCAGTGGGACAAGATCATCGACCTCCTGAAGGTGCCGGACGAGTTCGAGCTCATGGCCGTCTACCGCCTCGGCTACCTCCCCAAAGAGCAGCGCCGCCCCGCCATCGACTGGTCGTCGCACCAGCGCAAGCTGCCCTCGCAGTACGTCTTCCGCGACACCTGCGAGACCCCACAGCAGGGATGGGACGAAGGGCAGGCGAGCCACTAGCTCGGCCCCGCCACGAGCCTGCCGCAACTCCGTTTCGGGATGGGAACCTCGCTTCGTTGTGGGGAACTTCCCGCAACGAAGTGAGGTTCCCATCCCGCAATCGGGGGCTGCGCGCGAGCGAGCGGATGCGCGGGGTCAGGACACCGCGTCTGTCACCTCGCGGGGTCAGGCGCGATTGAGTTCGCGAGGGCGGTCCGCGCGACTTCGCCCGACAGTACGAGTTCGGCCACAGCCTCCATCTCGGGGCTGAGGAAGCGGTCGGGGCCAGCGCCGGCGGAGACGGTGGCGACGAGATCACGGACGGCTGCGGTCGCGCGGCCGGGCTCGAGCGGGGCTCGCAGCTCCAGTGCCCTCGCGCCGGTGAGCACCTCGATGGCGAGCACCCGCCCGAGCCCGTCGAGGGCGCGGCGCAGCTTCCGCGCCGCGGCCCACCCCATCGACACGTGGTCCTCCTGCATCGCCGACGACGGGATCGAGTCGACGGATGCCGGCATCGCCAGCCGCTTCAGCTCAGACACGATGCCTGCAGCCGCGTATTGCGCGATCATGAGGCCGGAGTCGACGCCGACTTCGTGTGCGAGGAACGGCGGCAGCCCGCGGTTGCGGGCCGGGTCGAGGGCGCGGTCGGTGCGCCGCTCGGAGATGCTCGCCACGTCGGCGACCGCGATGGCGAGGAAGTCGAGCACGTACGCGACGGGCGCCCCGTGGAAGTTGCCGTTCGAGGCGACCCGGCCATCCACCGTCACGACGGGGTTGTCGACGGCGGATGCGAGCTCACGCGAGGCGATCAGCGCCGCGTGTGCGACCGTGTCGCGGGCCGCGCCGTGCACCTGCGGGGAGCAGCGCAGTGAGTAGGCGTCCTGCACCCGGCCGTCGTCCGCGCCGCGGTGGCTCGCGATGATGGGGGAGCCGGCGAGGAAACGCCGCAGGTTCGTGGCCGAGTCGCCCTGCCCGAGCTGAGGGCGCAGGGCCTGCAGATCAGCGGCGAAGACGGCGTCGGTCGCGAACTGACTCTCGACCGACATCGCCGCCGCGACGTCCGCCGTCGTGAGCAGCATCTCGATGTCGTGGATGGCGAGCAGCAGCATCCCGAGCATCCCGTCCGTGCCGTTGATGAGCGCCAGGCCTTCCTTCTCGCGGAGCACGAGTGGCTCGATGCCGGCTGCGACGAGCGCGTCCCGGGCATCCACCTCGGTGCCGGATGCGTCGCGCACCGTGCCCTCGCCCGTCGCGGCGAGCGCCAGGTGGGAGAGCGGGGCGAGGTCACCCGAGCAGCCGAGCGAGCCGTACTCGCGCACGATCGGCGTGATGCCAGCGTTGAGCATCGCCGCGTACGTCTCGACCACGACGGGCCGCACGCCGGTCCGCCCCGTCGCGAGGGTCTGCAGGCGGAGCAGCTGCAGCGCGCGGATCACCTCGCGCTCCACTTCAGGGCCGGTGCCGGCCGCGTGTGACCGCACGAGGCTCGCCTGCAGCTGCACGCGCCGCTCGGGCGCGATGAACGTCGTCGCCAGCGCGCCGAAGCCCGTCGAGATGCCGTAGTGCGGGTTCGGGTCGTCGGCGAGGCGCTCGATGAGCTCGCGAGAGTGGGCGACCTCGGCAAGAGCCGCCGGGGCAACCTCGACGCGAGCGCCGTGACGCGCGACCGCGACGACCTCGGTTGGTTCGAGCGGGCGCACGCCGAGGACGACGGTCTCGGAGCTGACCGTGCTGCCGACGTCGTCGCGCGGCTCGTTGTGACCGGTGGCGGGTGCTGCTGTGCTCATGTGTCGATTCCACTCCACCCGTTGCGCGATGTCTGCGCGGGGAGGACACTCAGTGTCTGTGATCTCAGACGATTGGCTCGGCGGCGGCGACCGGAGACCTGCCGCGCAGTTGGCGGTCGGCTCGGTGTCCAACTTGAGTGCAATATCCGCCATTTGGGAGCTCTTCGCGCTGTTCTGGCCGCTTTCTGCACTGATGTTGGACAGGTCTGCAGCGATAGCCACCGCGACGGGCGCCCCCAGGCCGAGGTCCCATCGTCGCCTGGCAGAGGCAATCGTGTGACCGAGGTCAGCGGTGAAGCGCCCGCCCGCGCCCAGGTGCCGGCGGCCGATCAGACCCTCGCGATCCTCAGCTTCTTGAGCCACCAGCGTGGCCCCGTCGCGGCGAGCACCATCGCGACGCAGCTCGGCATCCCGCGGTCGACCGTCTACCACCTGCTGGCGACGCTCCTCGAGCGGCGCTTCGTCGTGCACCTCCGCGGTGAGCGCCGTTGGGGTCTCGGCACGGCTGCGTTCGAGCTCGCCGGCGGATACGCACGGCAGGAGCCCCTCGCCCGAGTCGGCCACCCGGTGGTCGCCGACCTCGTCGACCAGGTGGGGGAGAGCGCGCACCTCGCCGTGATGAGCGGCCGCGACGTGCTCTACATCGTCGACGAGCGCGCGCCGCGCCGCCCGGTGCTCGTCGCCGACGTGGGCGTGCGGCTCCCGGCGCACCTCACCGCATCCGGCCGCGCGATGCTGGCCGCGATGCCACAGAAGCAGGTGCGAGCGCTGTACCCGGATGCTGCGTCATTCGCAGACCGCACGGGCCGCGGCCCGAGAACCCCCCCGCGAGCTGCGGGTGATCCTGGACGGCATCCGCAGCGGCGCGTTCGCGTCAGAGAACGGCGAGGTGTCCGTTGGGATGCGCTCTGTCGGGATGCCCGTGCTCGACCACGCGGGTTGGCCCGCAGCGGCGCTCGCCGTCACGTGGTCCGAGGAGCGCCCGCAGGACGAGGCCCGCCTGCGGGCGCTGCTCGAGGGAGCCGCGGGAGAGATCAGGCGCCGTATCCATGGCTGATAGGCGGCCCGACAGGTCGGCTCAGCTGAGGTGCGGCGGGTTGCTGGTGTCTGGCTCGTAGTCGGTGGTTCCGAGCGGATGCCGTCTGCGCTGCCTGGCGCCCTTGATCATCGTGACGGCGCCGTAGCCGCCGGCGAATCCTCCCACCCAGGTGAGCGCGTGCAGGTAGGCGGGGCCGCCCATGAGGTCGGCGACGAGGGCGATCACGCCGAGCGCGAGCCCCGCGACGAGGTATCCGAGTGCGAGGCCTTCTTGTCGAGTCATGTTCGTCTCCTTATGACAGGCAAGCGTGGGGGCTGACGCCGCTGAGCGTAGGGCCGATCGATCCGGCCGCTGGGGCCCTTGCGCGGCGTCAGCTTTCTGCGCTAGGCCCGGGAAAGGCCTGGGCGCGCTGAACCCGGCGGGTGTGAGGATGGGCGCATGGCTCGCATCCTCATCACCGGTTCCACTGACGGTCTTGGCCGCGCGACGGCCGAGGCGCTGCTCGACCAGGGGCACGAGGTTATCGTGCACGCGCGCAACCCGGGGCGAGCGGACGCGGTGGCGACGCTGGTTCGGCGAGGCGCGGACGTCGTCGTCGCTGACCTCGCCGACCGCGAGGCGGTGCTGGATGCCACGCGCGAGCTGAACGACAGCGCGGCCATCGACGCGGTCATTCACAATGCCGGAGTCCTCTCGGGCCCCAGCCTCCTGCCGGTCAACGTGGTCGCGCCCTACCTCTTCACCGCGCTGCTGAGCACCCCGACCCGGCACGTCTACCTGAGCAGCAGCATGCACCGAGACGGCAGAGCGACGCTCGACGGACTCGACTGGACGGGTGAATCAGTGTCTGCGAGCTACTCCGACACGAAGCTGCTCGTCGCGGCCTTCTCGGCCGCGGTCGCAGAGCGATGGGCTCCTCGCGTGCTCGCGAACTCCGTCGACCCCGGCTGGGTGGCGACGAAGATGGGCGGCGCCGGGGCGCCAGACGACTTCGACCTGGGCCATGAGACGCAGGAGCGCCTCGCAGTCGACCCCGATCTGCAGGTCACGGGCGGCTACTGGCATCACGGCGCGCAGCAGCAGCCCGCGAGCGGGGTGCGCGACCCGGAGTTCCGTGCACGCCTCCTCGAGGAGCTCGCATCCGTCACCGGCGTCGCGCTCACTGAACGCTGACGCGCACCCCGGCCTGACGGGCACTCCGCCTGCCGCGCACGCGCGCGCGAACGCGGGCCCCGCGCATCCACCAGGAAAGGAGGACCTGGTGGATGCGCGGGGCCCGCGCAGATCTCGGTCGTGCGGATCTCACGTCGCCGCTGGAGACACGGCGACGTCGCTCGGTGCGCTCTAGCCGCGGCCCTGCACGGCGTACGGGTTGAGGATGGCCTCTTCCGTGCCGGGGAGGATGCCTTCTTCGGTGGCGGTGGGGTGGCCAGCGTCTGGCGGGAACGACTCGGTCATGGAGAGCGGCATGGCGCCGTTGCGGTAGAGGTTGTTGGAACCGGTGGACGGCTTCCAGTCGTTGGGCTCCCAGTCGGGCACGTAGTTGCGGTAGCCGCCGGTGTTGACCTCGATGCGCATGCCGCTGGGGTCGCGGAGGTAGAGGAAGCTCTGCTCGCCGATGCCGTGGATGGAGGGACCGTACTCGATGGGGACGTTGTTCTCCATGAGCACGTCGGCGCCCTGGAGGAGCTCCTCGCGGGTGTCGACCCAGTACGCGTAGTGGTTGATGCGGCCGGGGCGCGACGAGCTGTCGAGGACAACCCCGAGGTCGTGCGACTTCTCGTTCGTGGTGAGCACGGAGAAGACCGTGACGGGGTGGTCGTCGAGCACCGTGTAGGCCATGATGCGGAAGCCGAGGACCTCGTTGTACCACTTCGCGAAGCCGCGCACGTCGGAGGCGGCGACGGTGACGTGGTCGAGCTGGCGGGGGCCGACGGCGTGCTTCGAGCGCTTCTCGGGGCGGTCGGGGAAGACGGAGGCGTGCTCGGCGTCTGCCTGGTACTTCTCGACGTCCCAGTAGAGCTCCATGGTGTGGCCGTATGGGCCGGTGAAGGTGTACGACTTGCCGTGGCCGACGCTCCGGTCAGCCCACTCGCCCTGCACGCCCGCTGCTTCGACGCGCTTGGCGGCCTCGTCGAGTGCCTCGGCGCTGGAGGTGCGCCATCCCATGATGTTGAGGGCGGCTTCGGGGCCCTCGGCGATGACGAGGCTGTACGTGTAGTAGTCGCCCCACGAGCGCAGGTAGACCTTGCCGTCTTCGCGTGCGACGACGCGCAGGCCGAACTCTTCTTCGTAGAACTTCACCGAGGCCGCGACGTCTGGCGTTGCGATCTCGATGTGCGAGAGGTGGGAGAGCAGTTTGATCATCGTCGATCCTTTTCGTCTGGTGCAGTGCGTCTGTGGCGGTTCTCGGCCGCGGTGTGCGCGTGCCGTCTTGGGCACATGACAACTTTCGTCTCGAACCCACATATCAGGGAAGCTGAACTTCATGATGCCGAGCATCATCGATGTGGATGCTCTGCTCGCGGCTACCATTGCGGCATGTCCGGTGGCGGTGGTGACGAGCGCAGTGTCGCGCAGAAGCTGTTCGCGATCGCCGAGGCGTTCTCCGCGCGGGAGGAGCTGACGCTCACGCAGATCGCGGCGGCGGCGAACCTGCCGGTGTCGACGGCGCACCGCATGCTCGCATCCTGGACCGAGTGGGGCGGCCTCGAGCGCACGGATGCCGGCGCCTACCGCGTGGGCATCAAGCTGTGGCGCCTCGGTGCGCGGCGCACGACTGCGGAGCGGCTCCGCGCGATCGCCCGGCCCTACTTGGAGGACCTCCTCGAGTCGACGGAGGAGAACGTGCACATCGCGGTGCGGGATGGCCTGGGCGCGGTGTACCTCGAACGAATCTCGAGCCCGAGGGCGGTGCGCGTCATCTCCGACGTCGGCGCGCGTCTGCCCCTGCACGCCACGGGGGTCGGGCTCGTGCTGCTCGCGCATTCACCGCTCGAGGTCTTCGACGAGGTGGTCGCGTCGCAGCCGCGCCAGTACCTGCCGAACACGATGACCGACCCGAAGGCGCTGCGACGTCGGCTCGCGGAGATCCGCGCGACGGGTCTCTCGAGATCTGTCGAGGAGATGACGCCGGGGGCTTTCTCGATGGCCGCCCCGGTGGTGGATGCGCACGGCGAGGTTGTCGCGGCGGTCTCGATCATCGCGCACGTCGAGCGCCTCGCCGAGCCGCAGTTCGCGCTCGGGGTGCGGATGGCCGCGCGCGGGATCTCGGGTGCACTGGGGCGGTGACCAATCCGCGACCGGGTGCCGGGAATCGGTCAGGGGAGTCGTCCCCTTGAACGACGCGGTAAATGTAGCTAGGCTAACTACATGACTTCCGCGACCCCCACCACCACGCCCGAGAAGTCCTCCGCGCTGTCGTCCTCGGACACGTACTGGGACTCCTACCAGCAGCGGACGCTGCCCAAGGAGTTCCTCGCCCTCTGCGCGATCGGGGCGACTCTGAGCGTCGGTTTCCTCGCCGCGGTCTCCGCCTTCCTCTGAGCCCGGACTGGTCCCGCGCCGATGACTGACGTCTCGAACGACCGCGAAAATCGCTCGACGACGCGCGAGCATCCGTCACCCACTCCGGGCGATGACGCCTCGGAAGCCGTCGACGAGCTGCGTCGCGCGGAAGCGCGCCTCGGCCGCCGGCGCCAGGCGACCGGCGAGCTGAGTGAAACGCACCGGTCTGCGATGAGGTTCATCCTCGAACGCACCAGCGACGGCATCACGACCACCCCCAGCGCCCTGGCGGAATACCTCGACGTCACGAGTGCGTCGGCCACGATGCTCGTGCAGCGCCTCACGGAAGCTGGCCTCATCCACACCACGCCTGACCCGGATGATCGCCGACGCAAGATGATCGTCCCGGTCGACACCGACCTCGATGCCGATGAGATCGACCCGGTCACCGGTCAGATCCGTCACCTCTCTGAGGACCTCTCGCCGCAGGAGGCGAAGCTCGTGTCGCTGTACCTCGACCGCGTCACCGCGGTCGTCGACGGGGAATCCTCCGACGGCTGACGACGACCTGCTCGAGATGAGCAACCATCGCGCTCGTCCAGTGCCCGCCGTCGAGAGAACCCGACGGCGGGCATCCAGGCTAGCTGGGCCCCTGGACGAGCTCGCGGCTAGCTCGTCGCAGCCGCGTCTTCGAGCACCCAGCCGGGGCGCACGTAGTGGCACGTGTAGCCGCCCGGGTGCTTGCGGAGGTAGTTCTGGTGTTCTTCCTCCGCATCCCAGAATTCGTCGGCCGCTTCGACCTTCGTGACGACCTTGCCGGGCCAGCGACCCGATGCGTCGATGTCAGCGATCGTCTCGCGCGCCACTCGCTCCTGCTCGGGGGTGAGCGTCAAGATCACCGAGCGATAGCTCGCGCCACGGTCGTTGCCCTGCCGGTTCTTCGTGGTCGGGTCGTGTGCCTGGAAGAAGAACTCGAGCAGATCACGGTACGAGGTCTTCGATGGGTCGAACTCGACCTCGACGGCCTCGGCATGGTCGCCGTGGTGCCGGTAGGTGGCGTTCGGGGTGGTGCCGCCGGCGTAGCCAACCCGCGTGCTGAACACCCCAGGCAGGTCGCGGATGAGTTCCTCGAGCCCCCAGAAGCATCCGCCGGCAAGGATCGCGCGCTCGTCAGCCATCAGATGCCCGCCTTGTCCTCGAACAGTCCGATGTACTGCCCGTAGCCGTCCGTCTCAAGGTCCTCGAGCGGAACGAAGCGCAACGCAGCCGAGTTGATGCAGTAGCGCAGCCCTCCCTGGTCGACGGGGCCATCGTCGAAGACATGACCGAGGTGGCTGTCAGCGGCCGCCGATCGCACCTCCGTGCGCCGCATGCCGAGCGACGTGTCGGAGTTCTCGACGATGTTCTCCGCGCTCAGTGGCTTCGTGAAGCTGGGCCACCCGCATCCGCTGTCGTACTTGGTGGTCGAGGCGAACAGGGGCTCGCCGGAGACGATGTCGACGTAGAGGCCCCGGTCGTCGTTGTGCCAGAACTCGTTGTCGAAGGGGCGTTCGGTCGCCGACTGCTGTGTCACGGCGTACTGCTCAGGCGTGAGGCGAGCGATGGCGTCTTGGTCTTTCGTGTACTGCGTCATGGGTATTTCCTCTCCAACATCAGGTCAACACGCGGGCGGGCGAAAGCGTTCCGACATTGGATGCGCGTCTTCGCGCTTGTCGGCGGACGCTCAGGTAGGCGCACAGGAAAAGCCCGCGGGGTCCGGCCAGGACGTCCAGATCGAAGCCGATCCCCGCGGGCGGGTCGGCCGCTCGCAGAAGCGGCCGAGTCTTGAATTCTGTGGTGTCTAGCGGCTCTTGCCGAGCACGTGGATGGCTCCCGTCGTGACGCCGACCTCGAGCTTCTCGAGGGTCACGCCGCGGGTCTCGGGAACCTGCGTGATCGTGAAGATCAGCGCGAGGGCTCCGATGCCGGCGAAGAGGAAGAACACTCCGCTGATGCCCATCCCGGCGATGAGGCTCGGGAAGTAGAGGGCGAGGAACCCGTTCGTCATCCAGCCGAAGAACACGGAGACGCCGATGCCGAGGCCGCGCATGTGCAGCGGGAAGATCTCGGCGAGGTACACCCAGACGGCGACGTTGAGGAACGTCTGCATAGAAGCGACGAACGCGACGACGAGGATGAGGATCACGAACGGGCGGGCTGGGTTTCCGACGGGCAGCAGCAGCGACGAGGCGCCGATCAGCAGGTGGCACGTGGTCGTGAGCGTGAGACCGATCGCGAACGTCTTCCGGCGATCCACGCGGTCCATCATGTACAGCGCGATGAACCCGCCGATGACGGCGACGACGCCGGGCGCGATGTTCGCGATCAGGGCGGCGCTGGCCTCGAAGCCCGACTCGATGAGCACGACCTGGCCGTAGTACATGATCGAGTTGATGCCCGTGAGCTGCTGCATCATCGAGACGCCGATGCCGATGAGCAGGATGCGGATGAGCCACCTGTTGGTCAGCACGGCCGCGAGGCCGACCTTCGACTCCTTCTGCTCCTCTTCCGCGACCTGCTCGACCTCGCCGAGCTCGGCGATCGCACGCTCCTCGGAGCGCACCGTCTTCAGTACGGCGAGCGCATCCGCGTGGCGGCCCTTCTCGACGAGCCAGCGCGGCGACTCCGGCATGCGCAGCATCCCGAAGAACAGGCAGATCGCGGGGATCGCGCACACCGCGAACATGATGCGCCAGACCCCGTCGATGTGGCTGAGTGTGTTGCCGAGGATCGCGTTGATGACAAACGCGGAGAGCTGCCCCGTGACGATCGCGACCTCGTTGCGGCCGGTGATGGATCCGCGGATCTCGAACGGCGCGAGCTCAGCCAGGTAGACCGGCACCACGGTGGATGCACCGCCGACGGCGAGGCCCAGCATGATGCGGCCCACGACCAGCAGTGCGAAGTTCGGCGACGCCACGACGATGAGCGTGCCGACGAAGAAGAGGACGGCGAGGATGATGATCGTGCGGCGCCGGCCGATGGCGTCGGAGATGCGCCCGCCGAAGGCGTGAGTTTGGGGAGGGCCGTCTCTGACGCTGATGCCCCGTGCGTGGAAGTGATGAGAACTCCTTTGTCTCCGCGATCTGGGCCGGGTCGCCCGGCCGATTGCAGGCAACCTTATACGTACTAGACGCCGAGCGCTAGTACGTAATAGTCTTTGCGTGCTGGGCGCACCCAGCAGCACAGTGTCGTGTCGGCACCGCCGTCCCCAGGAGAAACACCATGACCACGAACCCCCTCATCCGCGTCGCCCTGATCGGTGCCGGCCGCATCGGCAGCAACCACGCAGCGCTCATCGCCCGCGACATCCCGAACGCCGAGCTCATCGCCATCGCCGACCCGGTCGAGGGTGCAGCGGCGAAGCTCGCCGAGTCGCTCGGCGTCGAGCAGTCGTACACCGACATCGCCGAGCTGCTGGCCCGCCCCGACCTCGACGCGGTCGTCATCACGGCCCCGCCGCGCTTCCACACCGCGCTCGTCGAGCAGGCGGCCGCGGCTGGAAAGGCGATCTTCTGCGAGAAGCCGACCGGCGTCTCGCTCGAGGAGCTGCGCCGTGTCGAGGCCGCCGTCGAGCGCCACGACGTCGTCTTCCAGGTGGGCTTCAACCGCCGCTACGCGAACGGCTTCCCCGAGCTGCGCTCCGCCCTCGACGCGGGAACCCTCGGCACCCCGCAGCTGCTGCGCTCCGTGACCCGCGACCCTGGCCTCGCGAACCCCGCCGCGATCCCGCCGTTCACGATCTTCCTCGAGACTCTCATCCACGACTTCGACACCCTGAACTTCTTCAACCCGGGTGCCCGTGCGACCTCGGTCTACGCGGTCGCGGATGCGCTCGTCGCCCCTGACTTCAAGGACAAGGGCCTGCTCGACACCTCCGTTGTCACGATCCGCTTCGACAACGGCGCCATCGCCACGGCCGAGGCGAACTTCTCTGCCGCCTACGGCTATGACACCCGCGCCGAGGTCTTCGGCAGCGTCGGCATGGCGACTGCTGGCGAGCTCGCCGCGTCCAGCCTCCGCCTCTACGGCGCGGCCGGCGCATCCTTCGACACCGTGCGCGCCGACACGCAGCTCATGCGCGCCGCCTACACGGGCGAACTGCAGGCCTTTGTCGACGCCGTCGCCGGCGTCGAGAGCCCTCGCCCGGGCACGGAAGCCGCGCTCGAGGCGATGGTCATCGCGCTCGCCTGCATCGAGTCGGTCAAGACCGGTGCAGCGGTCGAGGTCGTCCGATGAGCGGGGCTGTCGCTGACACTCAGGGTGACGTAGGCCGCGAAGCGGGCGGAAACGGAGCCGTCGGCACCGCCACGTCACCGTTTGTGCTCGCTGCCTGCGCGGAGATGCTGTTCCTCGACCTGCCGTTCGAGGAGCGCGTTCGCCGCATCGATGAGGCCGGGTTCGAGGTCGAGATCTGGCGCTGGTGGGAGAAGGACCTGGATGCGCTGGTCGCGACCGGCGCGACGTTCGGCTCCATGTCGGGCTACGTCCGCGGCGAGCTCATCGATCCGGATGGGGCCGACGCGATCGTAGAGACGGCGCGCGAGTCCCTCGAGGCGGCACAGGTGCTGAACGTGCCGCGCCTCGTCATCCACGGCACGGGCCTCGACGACAACGGCCTGCCTGTACGCCCGAGCGCGCACACGACCCCGGCCGACTGGCTCGCCGCGCTGCGCACGCTCGAGCGGCTCGCGAAGCTCGGCGAGGAGTACGGCAAGGTCTTCACGCTCGAGAACCTGAACCACGCCGTCGACCACCCCGGGGTGCCGTTCAACCGGGCGAGCGACACGATCGCGCTGGTCGCGGCCGTCGACAGCCCGCACCTCCGCCTCAACCTCGACCTGTACCACGCGCAGATCGGCGAGGGCGATCTTGTCGACCTGTGCGGGCGCGCGCTGCCGTACATCGGCGAGATCCAGGTGGCGGATGTGCCCGGCCGCTGTGAGCCGGGGACGGGTGAGATCCACTACCCGCGGGTCGCGCGTGCGCTCGACGAGCTCGGCTACACGGGAGTCGTCGCGATGGAGGCGTTTGCGTCCGCCGACTCCGACCTCGCGCTGCGTCGGTTCCGGGAGGCCTTTAGCATCGAGGTATGAGCGACGCCGACGCACGAGACGCCCGCCGCCCGGCACGACCGGGCGGCGGCAGGCGCGTCACGATGCGCGACGTCGCCAATGCGGCGGGCGTCTCGCAGCCGCTCGTGTCGATCGTCATGCGGGATGTGCCGGGCGCGAGCCCCGAGTCGCGAGCGCACGTCCTCGAGGTCGCGGCCCGGCTGGGCTACCGGCGCGACGAGCGGGCGCGGATGCTCAAGCAGGGCCGGTCACGCCTCATCGGCATCGTCTTCCATGCGGCGCAGCCGTTCCACGGTCAGCTCATCGATGAGCTGCAGCTCGCTGCGCGGACAGCTGGGTACAACGTGTCGCTCGCCGCGGTCACCAAGCGGCGGGGTGAGGCGGATGCGGTCGAGGCGCTGCTGGGGGAGCGGGTCGAGGGGCTCGTGCTGCTCGGCGCATCGCTGGACGAGCAGCAGCTGAACCGGGTCGCCGACGAGGTCCCCGTCGTGACGGTGGCCAGTCAGTACTCGTCCGAGCGCTTCGACAGTGTTTCCATGGACGACGCACGCGGCACCGAGCTCGCCGTCCAGCACCTGCACGAGCGCGGTCACTCCCGCATCCTGTACCTCGGGGCGCCGGGCGTCTCGGGGGATGAGGTGCGCACGGAGACGTTCCTCGAAGCCACGGCCGAGGCCGGGCTCGGAGACGAGGTCGCGATCGTCGCCGGGGGAGCGTCCGAAGCCGCGGGCGCGGAAGCCATCGAGGATGCGCTGCGGCGTTACCCCGACACGACCGCCGTGATCGCGTTCAACGACCGCAGTGCGCAGGGGGTTGTCGCGCAGGCGCGCCTCCTCGGCAAGCGCGTCCCCGAGGATCTCGCCGTCGTCGGCTTCGACAACTCGGAACAGGCCGAGCTGCCCTACCTCCAGCTCACGAGCCTCGCGCAGGACCCCGCGCAGCTCGCTTCCGCCGCCGTCGAGATGGTCGTCGGGCGAGTGGATGCGAACGCGGAAGGCGAGTCGCCGCGGATCGGAGAGCACCGCATCCTGCCGACCGAGCTCGTGGTGCGCAGCAGCAGCGGGGGTTCTCCATTCGGAGCCTGAGCTAGGCCGCTGGGGTGTTCCAGACGGCTGACCTCGTCGAGTTCACAGCCTGAACCCCAGCAGTCGGAGACGCGATCTACGGCAGGCGCCTCACGTGCCGGAGCTCGACGAGCTCGCGTGCGCCGCCCTCATCCGCGACCTTGCTGGCGCCGTCCGCGAGCCAACCCTGGCGCTCGTAGAAATTGATCGCGCGCTGGTTGCCGGACAGCACCCACGCGTAGGCCTCTGTGTTCCCGGCCGCGCGGAGTTCCGTCTCAGCTCGACGGATGAGCGATGCGCCGACACCCGTCGACCAGCGGTCCGGATGAACGTACAAGCCTCCGAGCTCACCGCGGTGCCCCTCGCCGGCGTCTCTTCCGGGCCCGAACGCGACCCAGCCGACGATGCGTCCGTCGTTCTCGGCGACGAGCAGCCGATGGGGCAGTGCGGTGTCGAAGTCCGTGGCGGCCTCGCGCGACGATGCAGCAATCCACCGAGTCCACCCCTCGGTGCGCTGCTCGACACTCAGCCCAGCCAGCACGTCCGCGGGGATGAGGCCCGCATACGCGGCCCGCCACGAATGGACGTGCACGACCGCGACGCCACGCGCATCCGCCTCGGTCGCCCATCGGAGCGTGCTGCCTGTCATGCGGGCAGGCTATCCGTCATCCGCTTGCCCGGCCTGATGCAATGCCTGGTGTGGCGCGGGCCCTCGTCCTACGATCCAAGGGAGATCGTTTCGAGGAAGAGGCCATCCATGACACAGCACACGCTCGAGCTGCCCGACGTCGACCTCGTCTACGACGTCCACGGGCCGCTCCCGACAGCGGACGGCCGCCCACCCCTCGTCATGATCGGGCAGCCCATGGACGCGAGCGGCTTCCAGGCGCAGGTGCCGCTGTTCGCCGATCGCACGGTCGTGACGTACGACCCCCGCGGCCTCGGCCGCAGCATCCGCAAGGACGGCCTGGACGAGAACGACCCGCACACGCAGGCGCAAGACCTGCACGCCCTCATCGGGGCGCTCGGGGTCGGCCCCGTGGATATGCTCGCGAGCAGCGGCGGTGCCGTGAGTGCGCTCCAGCTGGTCACCGCGTTCCCGCACGACGTCGCGACCCTGGTCGCGCACGAGCCTCCGGTCGACTGCGTGCTCGCGGATGCGGAGGCCGTGCACCGCGCGCGCATCGCGTACACGCGCTCCTACGACGAGCGGGGGTGGGGCGCCGGCATGGCGGGGTTCGTCGCCCTGACCTCATGGGAGGGGGAGATCACCGAGGAGTTCCTCGCGCGCCCTGCCCCTGACCCTGCTGCGTTCGGCATGCCGAGCGAGGACGACGGCGATCGGGGCGACCCCCTGCTGTCTGATCGTTCCTGGGCCGTGCCCCTCTACGAGCCCGACTTCGATGTTCTGAAGGCGTCCCCGACGCGCATCGTCATCGCCGTGGGGGAGGAGTCGCTCAAGGTGTACACGGGCCGCACCGCGATTGGCGTCGCGGAGCGTCTCGGGCAGGAACCGACGGTCTTCCCCAGCCATCACGGTGGGTTCATGGGTGGCGAGTTCGGCTACGCCGGCCAGCCTGAGGCGTTCGCGGCGAAGCTGCGGGAGGTGCTCGACGCTGCTTGCTAGCTAACTGCCCTCGATGAGGCCGAGGTGCACGAACGCGGCGTGCAGGCCGTCGTCGTCGACGGACGAGGTGACGAAGTCGGCGGCTTCCTTGGCGGCGGGCGTCGCGTTCCCCATCGCCACGCCGACACCGCAGGCGAGCAGCATCTCGAGATCGTTGCCACTGTCGCCGACGGCGATCGCATCCTGGATACCGAGGCCCAGCGAGGGAAGCAGCGCCTCGATGGCCGCCGCCTTGTGCACCCCGAGCATGGAGATCTCGCCGCCGCCCGTGCCGAGACCGGGCATGGTGCCGCCGACGATCGCGTACTCGGTGCCGAGCCGCGCCTGAACCCGGTCGAACGTCGTCTGGTCGTCGCTGCTGAACACGACCTTCGCGGTCCGGTCGAGCTCCAGTGGGCCGGAGTCGATGACGAGATGCCTCAGCCCCGACTCCTCCAAGTCGCTGAACCCGAGCTGGGTCAGGATGCGCCGCATCCGCGACCGGTGCCCGACCGTTGTGTGCATGGCGTGCCTGCCCTGCAGGCTGTAGTCGACGCCGAGCTCGTCAAGGGCGCGCGTGAGGGCGGTCGCCTCCGTCTCGCTGAGATGCTTGTCGACGATCCACGTCCCCTCGTAGAGGACGTACGCGCCGGCGCCCGCGACCATGCCGTCGAAGCCGACCGCCTCGACCCGCGGGTCGATCTCCAGCGGGCTGCGCCCGGTCGCGAGGAACACGAGATGCCCGTTGGCCTGCGCCTTCTTGATGGCGGCGTGCGCCGACTCCGGCACCTCGCCGAGGTCCGTCGTCAGGGTGCCGTCGATGTCGAGGAACACCGCCCGCCGTGAGGTCGTCCTGGGTGCATCCACCACCGAAATCTACCCGCGCGCGGCGAGCTCTGCGCCGAACATCGCCGACGAAGGGAGGTTGTCCTTCGCGAGCGGCTGGCCGTCGGCGAGTGCCTGCGCCCAGTCGTGGGTGGTCGCGACAGCCGCGAAGTTCGACTGCAGCAGGGCCATGAGCGTGGTGTGCACCGTCTTGGCCGGGGCGAAGCCGGCGCTGTTCGCGATGTTGATGGCGCCGGTCGCATCCGAGAGCACCTCGACGGCGATCCCGTGCGCCTCCGCTTCGACCGCCGAGGCGATGATGCAGTTGTTGGTCATGAGCCCACGAGGGTGATCGTGTCGACGTCGTGCTCGCGCAGCCAGGGGAGCAGGTCCGTGTCGGCGAACACCGAGCCGTACTGCTTGACGACGCTCTTCCACTCGGGCTGCCGACGCTGCTCCACCTCTGGGTGCAGGGCGAACTCGGGCGTCGTGGGGTTGAAGACGGGCGCCTGGTCGCCGGCCGTGTGCTGGACCGCCACGACCGGGACTCCAGAATCGACCACCGCGTCGATGGCGGCCGCGATGTTGGGCAGGGACTCGGCCAGCGGTGGGAACTGGATCTCGAGGGGGCCAGAGAAGTACTGCTGCTGCACGTCGACGAGGACGAGGGCTCTGCGAGGGGAGGTCATGATCTTCTGCTCCAGACGTTGGTGACGGCACGCGCCGTGCTTCCTATGTTCTGCCGCGGAGGCCCGCGCCGCCATTGGCGGGAATGCACGCTTACGATGGGTTCACGCCAAGCAGCAGGAGGGCACGTGAAGATCGCGGTCTACGCCTTCGATGGGGCCTCGATGTTCCACCTCTCGGTGCCGCATCTGGTGTTCGACGAGGTCGCGCGCAGTGGGGCGGCGCCGTGGCAGACGTCCCTCTTCTCCGAGGATGCAGGCTCGGTGACGACGTCGGAGGGCTACGCACTGGGCGGTATCGAGGGGCTCGACAGTGCTCGCGACGCTGACCTCATCGTGGTGCCCTCCTGGATTCAGGATGGAGTCGCGCCGAGCCCCGCGCTCGCGGAGCTGCTCCAAGAACGACACACGAGAGCGGTGCCGATCGTGGGCCTCTGCCTTGGCGCGAACGCGCTCGCGGACACGGGGCTGCTGGCCGGTCGCAGCGCCGTGACACATTGGAAGAGCACCGAAGAGCTCGCGCGACGCCACCCTGAGATCTCCGTGGAGCCGTCCGCGCTGTACCTCGACCACGGCGACGTCATGACCTCGGCAGGCACCGCATCCGGTATCGACGCCTGCCTCCACATCGTGCGCACGCGGCTCGGGTCGGCGGTCGCGAACCGCGTCGCGCGCCACCTGGTCGTCGCGCCTCATCGGGAGGGCGGGCAGGCGCAGTACATCGAGCGGCCCGTGCCCGCCGACTCGTCCGGGGGTGCGATCGCCGTGGCCTGCGCGTTCGCGCTCGAGCACCTCGCCGAAGAGCTCAGCGTGGCGCGCCTCGCCGAAGCCGCGCACCTCAGCCAGCGCGCCTTCCGCGACGAGACAGGGTCGACGCCGGCCGCGTGGGTGCGCTCGCGCCGCCTCGACGAAGCGCGCACCCTCCTCGAGACCAGCGAGCTGTCCGTCGACCAGATCGCCGCGGCCTGCGGATTCGGGAGCCCCGTCACCCTGCGGCAGAACTTCGCAGCCGCATTCGGGAGCACCCCGTCGAGCTACCGGAGGCGGTTCGGGGAGACCCGCCCAGCATCCTCTCCGACAAAAAAATCCAGCCCACACCGGCGGACCGGGCGGGCTGAACGATTGGGACCAACATAGCGGGGGTCTGCGGGGACTTGCATGGATGCGGTTTGCGACCAGCTGCGTCGATAGGGTCGTTGCATGTGGGAGGCGTACACGGAGGACTTCGCGGACATCAAGAACGCTGAACTCGCGCTGCTCTCTTCGGCCGTTCGGGCGGACTCCGCCGAGACGTCCTCACTCCTCGCTGAAGACTTCGCAGAGATCGGGCGCTCGGGCCGTCGGTGGACCTACGCGGATTCGGTGGTGGCCCTCGCGGGCGAGGAGCAGCGCCCGGTCCCACCACGCACATCCGAGTGGCTCTTCAATCGTGTGAGCGCGGAGCTCGTGCTGGTGAACTACGTGATCCACGAGCCCGACCAGAACAGTCGGCACGCGTCGCTCTGGGACACACGAGGCCCAACCCTGCGATACCACCAGGGGACGGTCGTTCCCCGCTAACCTCGGCGTCGATTGACTCAGCGAGCTGCTGAATCTCAGAGCCCGACGTGATCGTGCACTGGTTGCTCGAGAAAAACTCTGCACGGAACTTCGCATGCCACGTTAAGGAGGAGGCGCATCCGGACATGTTCACAGTGAAGGGCAACCACTGAGGAGGCACGACATGGACGATATCGACGACCTGGTGCGACGAGCGGGGCCACCGGCGTTGGGCTCGGACCGGACGAACGCGGCAGTGGCGCGCGCCCTCGCGCAGGCTGTCGCGGCTGAGCGACGGCCGGGACGCTCCCGGTTGCGCGCGGGTCTCGGAGTCGCATTCCTGAGCGTCGGGCTATTGGGCGTCGGGACGACGGCGGCGGTCGCCGGACCGGGCCTGCTGAGTTGGGTCGGGTGGGTCCCGGATGCCGCCGCGCAGCGCACGTTCGAGCTCGAGGCGGGCAGTGATCTCGGTCTCTGCACGGTTGTCGCGCGCGTCGTCCCCGAGTACGGAGGCGGGCTCTCAGATGCCGAAGTGGATGAGCGCACCGAGACGGCGCGCGAGTTCCTGGCCGACTATGACTGGGGTCCGGTTGTCGCGTCGATCGCTCCAGAAGACGTCGAAGCCGCGCTTGTAGCGGAGCAGGACGAACGCCAAGCCTCGGAGGAGCGAATCGGAGCCGGGGGAGGAGACTCGGCGGACGTCCCCGACGTGGACCGCGGCGTCGTCGCGAGCTCGCTCATGGGCGATGAGATGCTGCGCGTGTTCGAGGATGCCGGCTACCTCGATGGTGGAGTGTCGCTCGAGATGGCGGGTCAGTGCGAGGCCAGCACGCCCGGGAGTGGCGAGTGATCCGCAGGCGGGGGCGCGATGGCCGGGAGGCGACGCTCGAGGCGCTCCATGATGCGAACGCGGCTGATCTGCTCAGCTACTTCGGGAGGCGGGTGAGTGTCCCGGCCGACGCCGCTGATCTGCTGAGCGAGACGTTCGTCGTCGCGTGGCGACGCATCGACCGCATGCCCTCGGACCCCGAGCAGGCGCGGATGTGGCTCTTCGGGGTCGCGCGGCGACTCCTGGCGAACGCGGCCCGCGGGTCGGTCCGGCGCACGGATCTGAACCTGAGGCTGCGCCAGCAACTCGAGGCGCAGCCCGAGGCCGCCGACCCTGCAGCGATCGAAGTGCGTGAGGCGCTCGACCGTTTGCCGGCCAATCAAGGTGAGCTCGTGCGCCTGATCCTCTGGGACGGATTCACGCTGCCGCAGGCCGCTGAGATCCTCGGAGTTCGTGAGTCGACCGCTCGCGGTCGGTATCAGCGCGCTCGTATCCGGCTCCGGGAGCTGCTGCGTCCGACCGAGCCTGGGGTTGCCGCCTACACGTCGCAACGTGAAGCGCGTTCACCCTGATCTTGACTGGATCAGGGTGCACGTGGCGAGCCTTGACGAGACTCGAGAGGGAGCCTGGCAGAGCAACCCACTGGCGCGAACACCCCCGCGACAAGGTGGGCCCTTGTTGGTGTCCCGCAACCCATGGTTTGACATCTCTCACTCCTGGGGAGCGGAGCAGGTTCCAGCCCTCTCGTCGTAGGTGCGGAAGATGCATTCCGTGGAGCATCTGTCGTCGCGGTCGGGACACGCAGCAAGGCCGTGATTGGCCGCAGTGAGCCGTGCTCTGAGCTCGTCCAGCCGTGCCCGCTTCTCGTCGATCTGCCGCACCCGCTCAGCGAGGAGCGGCCGCAGGTGCTCGCGCACGTCGGTGCAGGAGTCGACCTCCAGGGAAGCGAGGTGCCTGCTGATGTCAGCGAGGGGGAGTCCGAGCTCTTTGCTCGCCTCGATGAGATCGAGTCGGTGCAGGGTGGCGGCGTCGTAGTCCCGGTAGCCGTTGCTGGAGCGGTGGGGTGTGACGAGGCCGATGCTCTCGTAATAGCGCAGCGCAGTCGCGCTGATCCCGCTCCGCCTGCTGACCTCAGAGATACGCATGCCGGGAGCTTACGAGCGCGGAGCGGGCTTGACCTTCGAGCGGGTCGAACGTCTACCGTCAGGTCGTGCCCATCAACTTCACCTCGAACCCCGTCTCGTGACGCGCGTCGTCGCAGTCCTGGAGCGCCACCAGATCGCCTTGTACCTGGCGGCGATTGCAGCTGGCGGCGCGCTCGGCCTCCTCGCTCCCGGGGCGCACCACCTCGAACTCGCGATTGAGCCGGTGCTCGCGCTGCTGCTGTTCGCGACGTTCCTGGGCGTCCCGTTCGCGGCCATCGGCAAGTCACTTCGCGATGGTCGCTTCCTCGGGGCCGTGGGAGTCGTGAACCTCGTGATCGTGCCTCTCGTCGCATACGGACTTTCGAGGTTCGTGGCGGATGAGCCGGCCTTGCTGTTCGGGGTGCTGCTGGTGCTCCTCACGCCGTGCATCGACTACGTGATCGTGTTCGCCGGCCTCGCGGGCGGCGCATCCGACCGACTGCTGGCAGCCGCCCCGCTGCTGATGCTCGCGCAGATGCTGCTCCTGCCGATCTACCTGCTGATCTTCCTCGGCCCGGATGGGGTGGCCGTGGTGGAGGTCGGCCCGTTCGTGCGCGCCTTCCTGCTGCTGATCGTGGTTCCACTCAGTGCCGCCGCACTCGTCCAGCTCCTCGCGAAACGACGCCGCAGCGGTCGGGTGATCGAGCGCAGCATGCTGAACCTGATGGTGCCGCTCATGATGGCGACCCTCTTCACGGTTGTTGCATCCCAAGCCGGAGCGGTTGGTGCTGCCGGGCCGCAGCTGCTCACGCTCGTGCCGATCTACGTCGCGTTCCTCGTGATCATGGTGTTCGTCGGCCTCCTGGCCGGACGAGTCTTCCGCCTCGACGTTCCCGCGACCCGAGCACTGGCGTTCAGCGGTGCCACTCGCAACTCCCTCGTCGTGCTGCCACTCGCGCTCGCCCTGCCACCAGCGCTCGCGCTGGCTCCGGTGGTCGTCGTGACGCAGACGCTCGTCGAACTCGTGGGCATGGTCGCCCTCGTGCGCATCCTCCCCAGGATCACGCGAGAACGAAAAACCAGTGCCGCATAACCCATGGGCGGTTTCTGTCGGTTGTCGCAACACCCTGATGAGTGAGGGGTGGCTGGATGCCGGCGGACGATGCTGCGCGGGAGCGCAAGCGAAAGTTCTGGGACTTGATGCGGGAGGGGCGGTCCTCGTCAGCGGCGTGTGAAACTCTCGGCGTGCATAGGAGCCAGGGGTATCGGTGGATGGGCCTTGACCCTCGATCGTGGACACGGTGTCGGTTCCGTTATGCCGCTTCCGCGAGGGTAGCGGATGTGGTCGCCGTGTAGGCGGTCTCGTAGCTGTTCGGGGTGATTTGGCCGATCGCGGAGTGGCGTCGGCGTGTGTTGTAGCGGTTCGCCCAGTGGAACAC
>NZ_JBEWYX010000015.1:0-97075 GCF_041366455.1 Pseudoclavibacter sp. JSM 162008 | reverse complement strand
AACGCCAGAATGTCCGACCTACGCGCAGCAACAGACGCCGGATCCGAAGGGTCAAACCCCGGGTTCGGGAGGTCGTGCTCGCGGGGCTGTTGCATGCCCCCAACACTACGGACAACCACCGACATTCCGCGGTTTCGTGGATAACTTTCTGCACCGATCGCGACCGAACATCGGCCACCCTTGGACTTATCCCCAGACGTGGTTGGAACCTAGATTCCCGACTTCCCGAACATAGCTTCGAATCAACGGGTCAGGCAGTGCAGAAATCAGGTTCACTTACTTCTTCTGTGCGTTGTCAGATCCGGGCGCCTCAGTTCCTGCAGCCCCTTCGTTCACCTCTCCGCGCAGCAGCTGCACGGGGTCGACGCCCTGCCTGCGCAGGTGCCGGTTGGTGAGCGCGCAGGCGACGGCGATGACCGCGGTCATGCCCAGCGTCGCGAGCAGCTGCTCCCGAGAGCCCTCGTTCAGCATGGTCAGCACGACGATGACGACGAGGATCACGGCCGCCAGGATGCTCAGCCAGGGGAAGCCGGGCATGCGGGCTGTGAGGGTCTCGCCGCGCGCATCCGCTCGCCGCCGCAGCACGAGCTGGGAGGCGGTGACGGTCGCCCACAGCACGATGAGGGTCGAGCCGACGATGTTGAGGAGGGTCGGCAGGACGGCGTCGGGCGCGAGGAAGTTGAAGATGACGGTGAGGAAGCCGACCCCGACGGAGACGAGCACGGCGACGGTCGGCGTGCCGTTGCGGGCGAGGCGCTGCATTCCGCGGGGCGCGAAGCGGCGCTCGGACAGCGAGTAGACCATGCGGGAGGCGCCGTAGAGGTTCGCGTTGAGTGCCGAGAGCAGGGCGATGACGATGATGGCCGACATGATGAGGTCCACGCCGGGGATGTTCGTGAGGGCGAGCACGGCGGCGAACGGGCCGGCGACGACGGCCGGGTCCATCCACGGCAGAGCGGCGACGATCACGAACACGGAGCCGATGTAGAAGAGCAGGATGCGCCAGAGCACGCTGCGCACGGCGCGGCGGATGCTCGTGGCGGGGTCGCGGGTCTCGGCGGCGGCGATCGCGGTGAGCTCGGTGCCGCCGAAGCTGAACATGACGATGAGGAGCGCGGCGGAGATGCCGAGGATGCCGGTCGGCGCGAAGCCGTCGTGCGCGACGAGGTTGGACAGCCCGGGTGAGGGCACGTCGGGGATGAGCCCGCAGAGGAGCGCGGCGCCGAGGGCGAGGAAGCCGATGATGGCGGCGACCTTGAGCACCGCGAACCAGAACTCGAAGGAGCCGTAGCGGCGCACGCCGAGGAGGTTGATGAGGGTGAACGCCACCATGAAGGCGAGCGCCCAGACGCCCTGCGGGATGCCGGGGGTCCATGCGGCCACGATGGCGGCGGCGCCCGTGGCCTCGGCGGCGATGACGATGACGAGCTGCATCCAGTAGAACCAGCCGAGCGTCGCACCCGCGGTGGCGCCGAACGCCTTCGCGGCGTACACGGAGAAGGCACCGCTCTGCGGGTCGGCGGCGGCCATCTCGGCGAGCATGAACAGCACGAGGATGACGAGGAGGCCCGCGACCGCGTACGACACGATGACGGCGGGTCCGGCGACCGCGATCGCCTGCCCGGAACCGACGAAGAGGCCGGCGCCGATCGCCCCGCCGAGGCCCATCATCGCGAGCTGCCGCGGCGTCAGCGAACGCTGCAGGTGGTGCGCGTCGCTCTTCTGGCCGGCGACGGCTTGCGGTTCGCGCGCGGCCTCATGCGGGTTGCTGTTCTCGGATGCGCTTGCGGAAGTCACAAGCCGGAAGTCTCTCACGAATGGCGAGCGCGGCCCGTCGCCTGTGGAATCCGCCCACCCGCCGGGTATCGTCCGCGTATCGAAACTCGCATACGCTCCCGCAACACGCCCCTCGAGAGGCTGTAGCCATGAGCTACAGCCGCGCAGACCAGACCCTCGAACTCCCGACGACCGGGGCGTTCGTCAGCGCCCAGCGCCAGCCGCGGACTCGTCGTCCGTCGCGCGCGCCGCGCTTCCTCGTGGCCGTGCTCTTCCTCGCGTACCTGGTGATGCTCACGTGGCTCATCGTTTGGAAGCTCGAGGCCCCGTTCGTCGGATGGGGTGAGATGCGGGCGCTCAAGCTCGTCCCGTTCGTCGCGAGTGAGGGGTACGCGGCGAGCCTCCCGCTCGAGGTGCTCGCGAACGTCGCCGTCTTCATCCCGTTCGGCCTCTGCACGGGCTACCTGTGGCGTCGGTCGCCCGGCCCGAAGACGTTCTTCGCGGCCGGGTTCGCGAGCCTCGCCATGGAGACCACCCAGTTCGCGCTTGCCGTCGGCAGCTTCGACACGAGCGACATCATCGCGAACACGGTCGGCGCGCTGATCGGTGCCGCGGTCGTCGCGCCGAGCGTGCGGCGCTCGGCGTTCAGCTAGGTGCTGCCGCCCGCCGGTGCGCCCGTCGCGGCATCGGTGGCGAGCGGCAGCCGCACGGTCACGCGCAGCCCGCCGCCGTCTCGCGCCGCGAGCCGCATGGACCCGCCGTGCGCCTTGACGACGCTCTTCACGATCGCCAGCCCAAGCCCGACACCGGCGTGGTCGCTGCGCGCACGCTGCTCGCCTCGCTGGAACGGCTCCGTCAGCGTGGCGAGCAGGCCATCGCCGATCGGGCTGCCGGTGTTCTCGACGACGAGGACTGCCGCATCCGTCGCCGAACTCGTCGTGAGGGTGACCGAGCCGCCCTGCGCCAGGTTGTGCACGATCGCGTTGTGCAGCAGGTTCGTGGTGAGCAGCGAGATGAGCGCGGGCGAGCCGATCGTGGTCGCGGCCTCCCCCGCCGTCTCGATGGCGACGCCGCGCTTCTCGGCGAGCGGCAGCAGCGTCTCGGCGGCCTCCTCGGCGACGAGCGACAGGTCGACGCGCTCGGTCGCGAACGTGCCGTGCTCGGTGCGGCTCAGTACCAGCAACGCCTCGGTGAGCTCGATGGCGCGCGCGTTCACCGAATGCAGGCGCCCGAGGACCTCGTCGTGGTCGTGGTCCGGGTCCCTGCGGGCCACGTCGAGGAGCGTCTGCGAGATGGCGAGCGGCGTGCGCAGCTCGTGCGAGGCGTTCGCGGCGAACCGCTGCTGCTGGTCGACGTGCGCCTCGAGCTGCGCGAGCATCGCGTCGAAGCTGTCGGCCAGCTCGGTGAACTCGTCGCTCTTCCCGTAGAGGCGGATGCGGTGCGACAGCGACCCTGCCGCGGCGGCCCGCGTCGCGGAGGTGATGCGGGTGAGCGGGGCGAGCATCCGCCCGGCGAGGAACCAGCCGCCGACGAGCGCGAAGACGAGCAGGAACAGCAGTGCCCACGCCGCGGCGGGAACGAACGCGCGCACGAGGTCGGTGCGGCCGGGGAAGAACGTCCACTCGCTGGCCATCGCCTCGGCGGGCACGTAGCGGAGCAGGAACGCGTAGACGACGGCGAGCAGCAGCGCGCCGGCGATCATGAGGAAGCCGGCGTAGCTCAGGGCGAGCTTCAGCCGCACGCTGAGCCCGCGCTGCCGGGTCACCGCTGGTCGTCCTCGTCGAGCACCGAGTTCGCTTCGGCGTCGATGCGGTAGCCGACACCGGGCACGGTCATGATGAGCCAGGGCTCGCCGAGGCGCTTGCGCAGGGCGGAGACGGTGATGCGGACGGCGTTCGTGAACGGGTCGGCGTTCTCATCCCACGCCTTCTCGAGCAGCTCCTCGGCGCTGATCACTCCCCCGCCCGCGCTCATGAGCACCTCGAGCACCGCGAACTGCTTGCGCGTCAGCGCGACGTAGCGTCCGTCTCGGTACACCTCGCGGCGGAACGGGTCGAGCTTCAGGCCAGCGATCTCGTGGATGGGCGGGCGGCTGTGCGCGCGGCGGCGGTTGAGGGCGCGCAGCCGGAGCACGAGCTCCTGCAGCTCGAAGGGCTTCGTGAGGTAGTCGTCGGCGCCGAGCTCGAAGCCGGACGCCTTGTCATCGAGGCGGTCGGCGGCCGTGAGCATGAGGATGAGCACGCCGCTGTTCGACGCGACGATGCGCTTGGCGACCTCGTCGCCGGAGGGGCCCGGGATGTCGCGGTCGAGGACGGCGACGTCGTAGTCGTTGACGCTGAGCAGCTCGAGCGCGGCGTGCCCGTCGCCGGCGATGTCGGCGGCGATCGCCTCGAGGCGCAGCCCGTCGCGGATCGCCTCCGCCATGTAGGGCTCGTCCTCCACCAGCAGCACACGCATGTGCCGATGATACGAGCCGCGGCATATTGCCGGCGTATGCGAAAGACGGAATGCCCCTTCAACGTGCGCGCACGTGGACTTGTCGTATGACGCTCACCAGCCCGACCCGCCACCAGCGCACCGACGACGACCAGCCACCTCGCAAGCGAGGCGTGCGACTGCTGCTCGGCGGCGCATCCCTCGTCGCGCTCGCAGGCCTCGGGGTTGCGCTGTTCTCGGCGCAGCTCGGCGAGACGACGGCGTCGCACACCGAGCTGCCCGTGCAGGACACGCTGCTCGCGGAACCCTCAGAGCTTGGGCCTGTTGAAAACGGCGACTCACCTGTCTCGGAGACAGACGGCGCCGAGAACCCAGACGGGCGCCTCCAGTTCGGCACGACCGCCTTTGACACCGAGTACGCGGGCATCGGCAAGCTGTCTCCCGAGCTGCGTGATGCGCTCCAGGCAGCGACGCGCGACGCGCAGTCGGCGGGCGTGTCCGTCATGGTCAACAGCGGCTGGCGCTCCGTCGAGCTCCAGGAGCAGCTGCTGCAGGATGCGGTCGCCGAGTACGGGTCAGAGGACGAGGCGTCGCGGTGGGTCGCCTCGCCCGAGACGTCGCTCCACGTGTCGGGCGACGCCGTCGATGTGGAAGGCAACGGCGCATCCGACTGGCTCGCCACCAACGGCGCCAGCTACGGGCTGTGCCTGACGTACCTCAACGAGCCGTGGCACTTCGAGTACCAGGCTGGCGCATCCACGAACGGATGCGCGGAGCCGTACGCCGACCCGACGGACGACCCGCGGTTGCGCGGGTAGGTCAGCGGCCCCGCGTCGGCTGCCCCGCCTCTTCCTCCTCGTCGAGCAGGTGCCCCGCCTTTATGGCGTCGCGCGGATCGGCGAGCGCGAGCGGCTTCACGCCGCGCAGCGCCCAGGTGAGGCCAAGGTAGAGGGCGAAGCTCACCGCGAAGGCCGGGATGTTCGCGCCGATGGGGCTCGGCGCGACGTACGCGAGCACGTAGGAGAGGGCCGCTCCGACGATCCATACGGCCACGGCCACCCAGTTGATGCCGCGCAGGTACCAGTAGCGGCTCTCGCGCCGCTCCTGCAGGATCTGCCGCGAGTAGCTGCGGCGCTTCAGCAGGTAGTAGTCGGCGATCATGATCGCGAAGACGGGCACGAAGAACGCGCTGATGATGAACAGGAAGTCGGTGAACTGGTTCAGCAGGCCGAGGAACGTGGACCCGATGATCGAGATGATGCCGAGGATGATCGCGGTCGGCAGGAAGCGCAGGTGCCACTTCGACTGCGCGTTGATGACCGAGGTGACCATGCCGAAGACGACCATGGTGTTGGTCGCCATGACCGACAGGAAGATGGCGATGCCGAGCGGCCAGCCGAACTCGGCGACGATGACGGTCGGGTCGAACGCGATCGCCTCGCCGCCGCGAAGGAGCACGACGCTGAAGGCGACGAGGCCGAGGAACATGGCGATCGTGGTCGAGAGCGTGTAGCCGACTCCTGAGCCGATGACTCCGGCGACGCTGTTCTTCGCGTGCCGGTTCATGTCGGCGGAGAGGACGGTCCACGAGATCGCCGTCGCGATGACCAGGTCGAGGGTGATGAACGCGGTGCCGCCGAGCTCCGCATCCACGGTCATCGCCGCGAAGTCTCCGGGGCTGAACGCGCCGAACGCCGCCGCGAACACGAAGCCCATCACGACCAGGATCACGAGCGCCAGCCACGGTTCGACGCGCGAGATGCCCGTGTGGCCGAAGATCGCGAGCACGACGACGATGCCCTGGCAGATGGCGGAGAACAGCATCGGGTTCGAGAAGCCCGTCGCCTCGAACACGAGGTAGTCGACGGTGACGCCGGCGAGCATCGCCTGCACCCAGCTCCACCCCATGAGCACGATGAGGTTGGAGGCCGCCGGCACGAGGCTGCCTCGGATGCCGAACGCACCGCGCGTGAGGGCCATCGTCGGCAGGCCGGTGCGGGTGCCCATGTTGCCGATGAGCACCAGCACGACGACGCCGAGGAGCGTGCCGAGCACGATCATGCCGGTGGCCGTGCCGAACGAGACGCCGGGAACGAAGAGCGTGCCGGTGAGGAGCGTCGTGACGACGAGGTTCGCGGCGAGCCAGATGAGGGCGATGCGGATGAGCGACTGGGTGCCGCGGACGGGGCCGGCTGAGTCGTCCTGGCCGTCGAGGTTCAGGGCCATGGTCTTCGGGCCGGTCATGAGGTGGCCTCCGTGTCCGTCGTCGGCGCAGACAGGTGCTCGTGGATCGCGAGGAGGGATCCGTCGTCGCCGACCGTGAAGACGATGCTCTCCCGCTCGAGGTACGAGTCGGGGCCGTCGGCCGAGTCGATGCTGGTCGCAACCGTGTGGCTGAAGACCGCGCCGCCCGGGAAGACCTGCACGAGGCGGTCGGTGGATGCGCAGGAGGTGACCCGCCAGCCGCCCGCGATCCAGCCCGCCCACAGCGCTTCGTACTCGGCGCGCGAGTCGAGCCGCGCGGGCTCCGGGTGGAAGATGAACGACGCGTCGGGCGCGAACCCGGCGAAGTACGCCTCGGTGTCCGTGGCGCGGAACGCGTCGATGATGGCGTCGGCGGCGTCGAGCACCGCGTCGTGTGTAGGTGTGGTCGACATTCAAGTGCTCCCTTGGACTTGGCGTGCCCTGCCGCGCAGGTGTCGCACGGCGATGATGCATGCAACTGCCGCACTGCGGCCGCCGCTCTACACCAAGGAAACACCCGCTGCCCGAGTCTCGTCCAGGGAACAATCGAACAAGTTTCGGTTCTTGAGGGGCGATTCGCCCGGACGACCGTGGGCTTCGGTCGCCGTCTTAGTCGGCGGCCGGACGCCTGCGTTGCGCCTTGGTCGCGGAGCGCTGGCCCTTCGATTCGAGCCTCCGCCGCTGCGAGCCCTTCGTCGGCTTCGTCGCCCGACGCTTCGGTCCGGGCGGGGCGAGGCCTTCGCGCACGAGGTTCGCGAGCTTCTCGAGCGCCGCCTCCCGGTTGCGGAGCTGCGAGCGCCGTTCAGAGGAGGCAACCGTGAGCACGCCGTCGACGAGGCGCTTCCCGAGGCGATCCAGGAGCATCCGGCGCCGGTCATCGGTCAGCACCAGGGATTCGCTGATGTTCCAGGAGAGCTCGACGCGACTGTCGGTGGTGTTGACATGCTGCCCGCCCGGCCCTGAGGATCGCGAGAACCGCCAGCCGAGCTCCGCGGCCGGAATCGTGAGCGAGCGCGACACCTCCAAGTCCATGCGCCAAGCCTCCCACGCGCACGCAACCCGTGCCGGCCGCGGAAGGCGCAGCGCCTCGCGGGACGGCCGTCGGTGCCTAAGGTGGCCCCATGTCGCAACCGCATCGGAAGCTCGTCGACCTCACGCATCCGCTCGCCTCTGGGATGCAGATCTACCCCGGCGACCCGGAGGTGCGGATCGCGCCCGCCACCTCGCTGGCCGAGCACGGGGTCGTCGTCCATGGTCTTCAGCTCGGCACGCACGCGGGCACGCACCTGGATGCACCCTCGCATTCGATCGCCGGCGGAGACACCGTCGACAGCCTCGACCTCGCTCGGCTCGTCGCGCCGCTGCACCTCGTCGACGTGACGGCAATTGCGGCTCCCTCGCGTCGGATCGCGCTCGCCGAGGTCGCCTCGCAGCTCGATGCGGTGCAGCCTGGCGCGATCGTCGTCTTCAGAACGGACTGGTCAGCGCGGTTCGGGCAGCCGGACTACCTCGAGCATCCCTACCTCGACGTCGCGATCGCCGAGCGGCTGCGTGCTGCGGGCGTGACGGTCGTCGGTGTCGACACCCTCAGTCCGGACCGCACGGACCCGACTGCCGAGTCTGCCGAGCTGCCGTTCCACGAGGTCTTTCTGGGCGCCGGCGGCGTCATCATCGAGAACCTGACGAACCTGCCGGCCGTCGACCCAGCGCGCGACCCCTGGATCTCGGCGCTGCCGCTGCCGTTCACGGGCCTCGACGGGTCCCCGGTTCGAGCGGTCGCGATGCATCGCGCCTGACCGTCGGCGGCGTCGCGATCGCCGAGTGGGTCTCCGTGCAGGCGGCGTGGAACGGAGACCTCGCCGAGCACTCCTTCTCCCCGATTTCCCGCGCGTCCCGAGCAGCGACTCGCCCTAGACGCATCTGTCGAGGCCGACTCCAAGCAGGTGTGGATTACCTACATCGAACGTCCTTCGCCCCTGGCGGACAACGGCAAACGCGGGCAAACCGCGATCTAGGCTGAGCCTCCTGCCTAGGGGAAGGAACCGCTATGAGCATGGAAGGCGCGGCCTGGAGTTCGCTCTACAAGATCTCGTCCGCGAGGGATGGGAAGCACGGCTTCTCGCGTGAGTCGGTGCGGCGCATCCTGACGTTCGCGGTGCCCTACCGGTCGAAGCTGGTGCTCTTCATCGGCCTCTCCATCGTGGGTGCGTTTCTCGCGGTCGCGACGCCCGTGCTCGCCGGGCAGGTGGTCGACGTCATCGTCGCCAAGGGCGCTCTCAGCACGATCGTCTGGCTCGCGGTCCTCATCGCCATCGTCGCCGTCGCGGACGCGGGCGTGTCGCTCGTGACGCGCTGGTACTCGGCGAGGATCGGCGAAGGCGTGATCCTGGACCTCCGCACCGCCGTCTTCAACCATGTGCAGAAGATGCCGATCGCGTTCTTCACCCGCACGAGGACGGGCGCCCTCGTGAGCCGCCTCAACAACGATGTGATCGGTGCTCAGCAGGCCTTCAGCGGCACACTGTCGGGCGTGGTCACGAACCTGGTGGCGCTCATCCTGACGCTCATCGTCATGCTCAGCACGTCCTGGCTCGTGACGGTGCTCGCCGTCATCATGCTGCCCATCTTCCTGATCCCCGCGCGGCGCATGGGCAGTCGCCTGGCCGCGCTGCGCCGCGAGGCCGCCGACCACAACTCGGCCATGAGCACGCAGATGACGGAGCGCTTCTCGGCGCCCGGCGCCACGCTCGTCAAGCTGTTCGGCCGGCCCGACGAGGAAGCCGAGGAGTTCCGCGTCCGCGCGGCCCGGGTCCGCGACATCGGGGTCCGCACCGCGATGCTGCAGTTCGTCTTCTTCACCGCGCTGATGCTCGTCTCAGCGCTGGCCCTCGCGCTCGTGTACGGACTCGGTGGTGCCCTCGCGCTCGGCGGCCAGCTGGAGACCGGTGACGTGGTGACCCTGGCACTGCTCCTCACCCGCCTCTACGCGCCGCTCACGAGCCTCGCGAACGCTCGCGTGGAGATCATGAGCGCGGTGGTCAGCTTCGAGCGCGTCTTCGAGGTGCTGGATCTCGAGCCGCTCATCAAGGAGAAGCCAGACGCCAAGGTCGTTCCCGAGGGCCCGGTGTCCGTCGAGTTCGACGATGTGCACTTCGGGTACCCGTCCGCGGACAAGGTGTCGCTCGCTTCCCTCGAGGAGGTGTCGACGCTGGATACGCGTGGCGGCGAGGAGGTGCTGCACGGTGTGTCCTTCCGGATCGAGCCTGGGCAGACCGTCGCCCTCGTCGGCACGTCGGGTGCCGGCAAGTCGACGATCGCGCAGCTCCTGTCGCGCCTCTACGACGTCGACAGCGGCGCTGTGCGCCTTGCGGGGACGGACGTTCGCAACGTCACCTTCGCCTCGATGCGGCACACGCTTGGCATGGTGACGCAGGATGGCCACCTGTTCCACGAGACGATCCTCTCCAATTTGAAGCTCGCGAGGCCGGAGGCGTCTGACGATGAGGTGTGGGATGCGGTGCGCCGTGCACGGCTCGAGCCGCTCATCCGGTCGCTGCCTGACCAGCTGGACACCATGGTGGGCGAGCGCGGCTACCGGCTGTCGGGCGGTGAGCGTCAGCGGATGACGATCGCGAGGCTCCTGCTGGCCCAGCCGCGGGTTGTCATCCTCGATGAGGCGACGGCAGCGCTTGACTCGACGTCGGAGGCGGCCGTGCAGGCGGCGCTGAGCGAGGCGCTCGAGGGGCGGACGGCGATGGTGATCGCCCACCGCCTGTCCACGATCCGCAGCGCTGACATGATCCTCGTGGTTGAGGACGGCTCGATCGTGGAGCGCGGCACGCACGAGGAGCTGCTCGCCGCGGCTGGGCGGTACGAGGAGTTGCACCGGACGCAGTTCGCAGTGCAGAAGAAGCTGGCGGCGGATGCGGATGCGGCGGGCGGATCTTGAGTTCGACGCGGGAAGGCGCCTCGCGGGCACCTGACCTGAGCGCGGTCGGCGTAGGGTGAGGTGATGCCTGACATGCCCTCTTCAGTTCCTGCGCCCGTTCCTGTCGACCTCCCGCTTGAGCAGCGGTTGGCGGCGGCGGTCGAGCGGTACGGCCAGTCCGAGTTCGTTGAGCGAGTGCTTGGCCTCATCAAGGGGCATGACGAAGGCGACGACCTTCTGCTCTTCGTCGGTGGCGATCACGCGCAGGGGATCCTCGATGGTGCGCCTGTGCTCTACTGGCCCGAGCTCTGGGGCACCCGAGCGTTGCTGTATGTCTGGGATGAGTCGGCGGCGCCTGCGGTGATCGGCACGCTCGGTAACCCGGCGTGGCGCGTCCGTGAGATGGGAGCGAGGGTTGTCGCAGCGCGCGTGCTCCCGGCAGCATCCGAACTGGCCGAACTGCTCGGCGACAGTGTCGCTCGAGTGCGGTCGGCAGCCGCGAGGTCACTGGGCGCTGTAGGCGCGCTCGAGGACGTGGATCGCCTGCGCCCGCTGCTGAAGGATCCCGAAATCGATGTGCGGCGAAGTGCGCAGCAGAGCATGGAAGCATTGCGCGCGAGGTTCCCGAAGAACTAGCGCATGCCGACGAGGTTGCGGCATCAGACGATGCCCTCGCCCGAACCCACATGAAACTTCTCATCCAGGACCTGGATGTGACGGTCATCAACGCCGCCACCGGCGAAGTCCTGCGCGAGCTCACCATCGATCTCGGCAAGGACTACCGAGCCACCGGCAACCCCAGGGACCGGCCAGAAAAACGAAATAGCTCGAACCTGCATTGCAGGTTCGAGCTATTTCTACGTCTTGCGACATCACATGGTCGGGCTGACAGGATTTGAACCTGCGACCCCTTGACCCCCAGTCAAGTGCGCTACCAAGCTGCGCCACAGCCCGTGGCTTGTGTTCTCCGCGAGGACAACTCGACCATCCTAGCGGAACCTGGGGACTCCGCGCACCACCGTGTCGCCGTCGTGTCGCGAGGGGCGAAGTGGCGCGCGGAGCCTCCGCCGCTAGTTGTAGAGCATCCCGCCGTCGACGAGCAGCACCTGGCCGGTGACGTAACCCGCGTTGGGGCTCGCGAAGAACGAGACCACGCCAGCGACGTCCTCTGGCGTCTCGATGCGGCCGAGCTGGATCGACTCGACGTTCTCCTTCAGGTTCTGGCCGAGCGGCTTGCCGTTGATCTTCGACAGCTCGCTGTCGATGAGCTCCCACATGCCCGTCCCGACGATGCCGGGGCCGTACGCGTTGACCGTGATGCCGTGCGTCGCGAGCTCCTGCGCAGCAACCTGCGTGAGGCCACGTACGGCGAACTTCGACGCCGAGTACGCGCCGAGGATCGGGAAGCCCTTGATGGCCGCGATCGATGCCGCCGAGATGATGCGCCCCTTCACGCCCCGCTCAATGAAAGACTCCGCGGCAGCCTGGATGCCGTACACAACCGAGTTCACGTTGATCTGGAAGATCTTGTTGAGCTCCTCCTCCGTGATGTCGAGGATCGGCTTCACCTGCGCGATACCGGCGTTGTTGACGATCACGTCGAACCCGCCGAGCTTCTCAACCGCCGTCGCGACCGCAGCCTCGACGTCTGCCTTCTTCGACACATCCGCCGCCACGAACACGGCGCGACGACCCAGCGCTTCGATCTCGGCGACAACCCCGGCAGCCTTCTCCGCCTGGAAGTCGAGGTCGGCAACCACGATGTCGTAGCCATCCGCAGCCAGCTTCAGCGCAATCCCGCGCCCAATTCCCTGACCTGCTCCGGTGACAAGCGCGACCTGTGTGTCGGTCATGACAACTCCTAACTCGAGGTGCGGCCAAGCAGGCTCCGCCTGCGACCGCTGAACGACGCCACAGTAGGCGCGCATCCACGCCAACCGCGAAGGCACCGGATGTTCGACTCGGCTCCCCCGCGGCACCCCGCCGGACGACACCCCACGCAACCCTCGGCAACCCCCGACCCCCTCCAGGCAACCCGCACGCGAATGGGGTTGAATCGACTCCTGGCGCCCCGACTCCAGCACGATGCCAGCAGACGCAACGACGCGAGCCGGTCCGCCAGAAAGGCGACGGCATGACGCTCCCCCTCGAAACGGCGTTCCCCTCCACTCACGACCTCACGTCGTACTCGCGGCTCCTCAGCGACGTCTACGACGCGGAGTTCTCCGGAAAGCAGGCCCCCGCGCATCCACGCGACATCATCGCCGACTCGTGGGCTCGGCTTCGCCGCCGCGGAATCCGCCCGACCCGCGGGCCCGCGAGCGCGAAGCAAACAGGCTCGGAATCCACTGCCGCTTCCGCGACGAGCGAACTGGACTCCGACGCATTCCTGCTGACGTCGCTCATCCGCGCGAACCTCGGCCACCTCTCGACTCTGCTCCGCGACGACACCGCCGTCCTCGTCGTCAGCGACCGCCACGGCCGCATCGTCGCCCGAAGCGGCGGCACGCAGATGCTGTCCCGCGCCGACGAGCTCGGGTTCGTCGAAGGCGCAGCGTGGGGCGAGAACAGCATCGGAACAAACGCCATCGGCACGGCCCTCGCCGCCCGCCGCCCAGTGCAGGTGCACGGCGCCGAACACTACTCCCGCTCGCAGCACCTCTGGAGTTGCACTGCAGCCCCCGTCCGCGACCCCAGAAACGGCCGAACCCTCGGCACCGTCGACCTCTCCTTCGAAGTCGCCGACGCGCACCCCATGTCCCTCGGCCTCATCTCCCTCCTCGCCCAGGCAGCAACACAAGACCTCCGCGAGCGCCACCACCGCGACATCGCCGAGCTGCGAGCGGCGAGCTTCAGCGCCACCCGCGAACTCGACCACCCGTGGGCCGTCGTCGACGAATGGGGCTGGGTTGCCGCGTCACACGGCGTCGACGTCAGCTCCCGCGTCCCGCTCCCCCGCGACGTTCAAGCCGGTGACACCTGGACCACCCCATCAGGCGAAGTGCTGGTCACAGGCCTCGACCGCGGATTCCTGCTCGGCCCGGCACGCTCATCCAAGAGGCACGCGGATGCGCCGCCCGAGACCACGCTCACCCTGTCGGCCACCGGCACGGGAGCGCTTGTCGAACTCCGAACCCCAACCGGCTCGCGCGAGGTGCGCATCCCCTCCCGCCAGGCCGACATCCTCTTCCTCCTGGCAGCAACACCAAGGGGACTTACGGCACCCGAGCTCTCCACACGCATCTACGGGACGCCGGAACACGACGTGACCGTGCGAGCGGAGATCAGCCGCCTGCGCCGCCACCTCGGGGACGTACTTGTCGCCGCGCCCTACCGGTTCGCGCCCGGCATCACCGTCGCCGGGCCCCGCTGAGACGGAGGTCCCCGCCAGGCAGGTGCAACAACGCCTGAACTGTCGCTCTTCGGCCAACTTCTCGCCGACCCCTTAGCGGCCCGTCGACCCCTGACTACGCTCGGCGCGGGGGCACGACAGGAGCACGCGATTGATCACTGAGCCGCAACCGCCGAGCCACGTTCCAAGCACCGGCACGAGCCAGGTGCTGCCGACCAAGGCCGCGGTATCCCCGCCGGCCCCACGTGGCAGCTACCCGCTCATCACGGGCCTCTACGTCACCCAGTACGTAGGTATCGGGTTCCTCGCGAGCGCGCTCATCGTGATCCTGCGCGGCAACGGCACGCCGCTCGACCAGCTTGGCCTCATCTCGCTCGTCGGCATCATCTGGCCCATCAAGTTCCTCTGGGCGCCCATCCTCGACCGCTGGGGCTCGGCACGCTTCGGCCACTACCGCGGCTGGATCCTCGTGCTGCAGCCCCTCATGGTGCTGACGATCCTCGCGATGCTCCCGTTCGGCGACCTCACCGACCTCGGGCCCATCGTGGTCCTCGCGGTCCTCGTCGCCTTCCTCTCCGCGACCCAGGACACGGCCAGCGACGCCCTCGCGATCCGCGCCATGCATGGACAGGCCCGCGCATCGTCAATGGCATCCAGGTCATGGGCGGCTACCTCGGCAACCTCCTCGGCGGCGGCGTCACACTCATCATCTACGGCGTCGCCGGCTGGACGCCCGCGATCCTCTTCCTCGCCGTCATCACCGCACTCCCGCTCATCACCCTCGCCCTCTACCGGGAACCAGCACGCGACGCGGGCCGCGTGCAGCCGACCCTCGGGCAGGCGTTCCGCGCCCTCGGCAACGTCCTCAAACAGCCAGGCGCACCCACCTGGGCCCTCGCCGTCTCGCCCCTCTCCCTGTGCGGCATCACCGTGCTCTCCTCGCTCATCAGCGCGGCACTCGTGGATGCGGGGTGGAATGAAACCGAGATCGGCACCCTCAACGGGGTCATCATCGGCGTCGCCGGCATCGCGGGAGGACTCATCGGCGGCGTCCTCATCCGCCGCTTCGGCCGCTCGCGCACCCTCGCCGTCACGGGCAGCTCGATGCTCGTCGCGACCGTCCCCTTCATCCTCATCGCGTTCGGCGGCGCCCCCTTCGCGGGGACGGCCCTCGCGATCGGCCTCGTCATGTTCGCGTACACGGCCCTCAGCACGGTCATGCTCACCGTCTCCATGGACTACGCCCGCCCCGCCACAGCCGGCACCGACTTCACGCTCATCGTGTCGATCGCGCAGCTCGCGTCGTTCCTCGCATCGGCACTCTCGCTCGTCGCCGCCGAACACCTGGGCTACACGGGCGTCGCGTGGTTCTCGATCGTGCTGACCGGAGCGGCGCTCCTTTTGGGGCTTCGGCACCTGCGCGTGCACGCGGCGTTCCTCGCGACCCGCGCGTAACTGGGGCCGACCCCGCCGCGAGCCGCACCACATCCACTCGGCCGATTGTTCGCACAATCTGCTTCCTGGGAATAGCCTGGTACCTGCGCAGTGTTGCGAACCCAGTCCCCTATCTCAGAAGCAGAGGTCCGCAACATGCAGGTCATGCCCGAACTCACCCCCTTCCGGCGCGGAATCGCCCTCTTCGCGCTCGCGCTCGGAGGCTTCGGCATCGGCGTCACCGAGTTCGCCACGATGGGCCTGCTGCCCGACATCGCGCGCGAGCTGCTGCCCGGCTTCGAGCAGAACCCGGATGCGGTCATCGCGCAGGCGGGCATCCTCATCTCCGCCTACGCCCTCGGCGTCGTCGTCGGCGCCCCGGTCTTCGCGGTGCTCGCGGCACGCATGTCGCAGACGAAGCTCGCCTTCTGGCTGCTCGGCATCTTCATCGTTGCCTCCGCCGCATCTGCGCTGATGCCCGACTTCGGCACCACTGCCGTCATGCGGTTCATCGCCGCGCTCCCCCACGGCGCGTACTTCGGCGTCGCCTCGCTGCTCGCGGCCCGCATCATGGGCCCAGGGAAGCAGGGGCAGGGCGTCGCGCTCGCGCTCTCCGGCCTCACGATCGCTAACATCTTCGGCGTGCCCCTGGCGACCTGGCTCGGCCAGGCCAGCGGCTGGCGCTACGCGTACATCCTCGTCGCCGCCATCTTCTTCGTCACGTTCCTGCTCGTCTTCTTCTTCGTGCCCCGCTACCCGGGCAACCCAGAGCGCAGCGCCATGAAAGAGCTCATCGCCTTCAAGAACCCACGCCTCTGGATCATGGTCGCCGTCGGCGCGATCGGCTTCGGCGGGTTCTTCGCCGTCTACTCGTACATCGCAGAGGTCACGACCCGTGAGACGGGCCTCGGCCCCGGCATCGTGCCCTGGGTGCTCGCAACCCTCGGCGTGGGTATGACCCTCGGCAACCTCATCGGCGGCTGGGCCGCAGACCGCAACCTCACGCGCACGATGTTCGTCGGCTTCGCCTCGTTCATCGCCTCACTCGTGTTCTACAGCCTCATCGCCTCGAACCCTGTCGGCCTCTTCATCGCCGTGTTCTTCCTCGGCCTCACCTCGTCGTCGCTCCTCCCTGCCATCCAGTCGCGCCTCGTGCGCATTGCCGACGAGGCCGCGCTGCTCGGCGCCGCCATCAACCACGCCGCCTTCAACGTCGGCAACAGCCTCGGCGCCTGGCTCGGCGGCCTCGTCATCGCGGGCGGCCTCGGCTACCTCGCGCCCGGCTGGGTCGGCGTTGTCCTCGCCGTCCTCGGCATGGCGCTGACGGCGCTTGGCGTCTCGGTCGAGCGCCGCGACAAGCGCCACTCCCTCGACACCACCGGCCTCCGCACAATCCCCGCTGCCGAGCGCGCCGACATCGACGCGTAGGGCAACGCCGACCGCTGGCCGCGACTGTCGCTCGCCGCAGCTGTGGACGATCGGGGCGGAAACCCGCTCCACCCCGCACCGGCGACCGAATCCCGACATGCAGCCTGATGGCGGGTGCTGGCCCCTGTGGAGAGATCCCCCGGGCAATGGTGGAATTCAGCTAGAGTCCCCGCGACGGTTGGGGGACCATGGAAATCTGCGGTGCACGCACACGGAGCGGGATGCCGTGTCAGAACGATGCAAGGACGTGCGAGTACCACTTGACCTCCGGAGGAATCGCAGTCCTGAGTGAAGCTGCCCCGCTCACCACTCCGAGCGAGCAGTCCGCACCCCGGCGGAGCGCCATCCGCAAGTTCGACCCGCCCGCTCACGATGCGCCGCAAACCACCGGCCCATCAGCACCACACGGGCAGCAGAGGATAACGACACCACCGGCAGCTCATGATGCGAACCGAGCAGAGGCCACCCCAGCACCCGCGGAGCGCAAGCCTCACCTCGCCGGTTGGTTCGGTCAGCTGACCTCTTCCGCTGCGCGCCGCCGAAGCCGCGGCAGGTAGCCGACGTAGCCCGGGCGCGACAGCCAGCCGAACCCCACGAGGGCCTCCAGGCTGAGCGCTGTGATCGCGCACCAGAGCGGAACACCGAACCACACCCAGGCGAGCGCGGATGTGGCTGGCACGCTCAACACCTCAAGTGTGAGGCCGAAGTCGGCGATGAACGTGCCAACCGCCACGACGACGCAGCCGACGAGCGACCCGAGCAGCGCGTACAGCACGCTCCAGCGTGCGTCCCTTACCCCGCCGACCAGCCACGCCGCGAGCTCCGCGAAACCGACCGCGAGGACCGGCAGCAGGAACTGGCCAGGCGCCACCGGGCGAATGCCGTCCTCCGGCGTTGTCCCCCACACGCCCCAGAGCACCAGCACCGCGAACGTCACAAGGAACGCCACGAACTGCGCCGCAAAACTCGACGCGTACCAGCTAAGACCAGGCAGAAAAGCCCGACTGCGCACACTCATGAAGACCCCCATCCCCCGTGCGCCCGAATCTAGCACCGGCTAGGCACGCCCCAGCCTCTGCCGGGCGCCGTCGAGTCCACATACACGCGCCGGCCTCGGAACTCCGAGAAAGCGGCCACGCACTGCACAGCATCGCTGCCCGGCGTTTCACCCCCTGGGAGCTACTCCAGGGGGCGAAACGCCGGGCAGCGATGGGCTGGACGGGCGCGAGCGCGAGCGCGGGCGCACCGCGAGGGCGCCGCGGCGCGCACCGCAGAGACCAGCTACTGCACGGTCGACGCGAAGAGGTTCAGCCCGAGCTTGTTCGACAGGTGCCTCGTCGCACGGATGCCGCGCACGCTGTTGCCGGCCGCATCCAGTGGCGGGGAGAACGTCGCGAGCGAGCCCTTGCCGGGCGCGATCGTGACGATGCCGCCGGAGACGCCGCTCTTGCCGGGCATGCCCACCTCGAACAGCCAGTCGCCGCTCGCCTCGTACATGCCGTTCGTCGCCATCACCGATAGGACGTCGCGGCTCACGGACGGGTCGACCACGTCGACGCCAGTGATGGGGCAGTCGCCGCCGTCGGCGAGCGTCGCGCCCATCGTCGCGAGGTCCTCAGCGGTGATCAGCAGCGAGCACTGGCGCGTGTACAGCTCCGTGACCTGGATGGGGTCGAGCGAGATGTGCCCGTAGCTCTCCAGCAGCCTCGCGATACCCCGGTTGCGGGTGTTCGTCTGCATCTCCGACTCGTAGACGCGCTCGTCGATCTCGAGCGTGCGCCCGGCGAACTTCGACAGGCCCTCGTGGATGAACGCCCACTTCTCATCCCACGTCGTGCCGGGCACCAGCGACGTCGTCGCCAGCGCGCCCGCGTTCACGAGCGGGTTCATGGTGCGCCCACCGTTCAGCTCGATCGCCATCACCGAGTTGAATGGCAAACCGGTGTTGTTCACGCCGATGCGTTCCCGCGCCTCCACGTGGCCCAGCTCCTGCACGACCAGCGCGTACACGAACGCCTTCGAGATCGACTGGATCGAGAACGGCAGCTGCGCATCCCCGAACGAGAAACGATGCCCCGTCGCCGAGGTGAGGCTCAGCCCGAACCAACCAGAATCAGCCTCGGCGAGCGCCGGAATGTAGTCAGCGACCCGCCCGTCCTGCACGTCGCGGTACCGCTCGTAGGTCTCAGACAGCATCTCGCGCACCCGCACCGGGTCCGGGAGGTTGCCGGTCGACACGACCCGACTGTCCGGTGCCACCAGGTCGGGTTCGTGCGGGAACTCGGTCGGATGCTCGAGCAGCGTCGACGGCGGGGCGTCCGCTGCCCGCTCGGGGAGCGCCTGTTCGGGGAGAGTCGTCACACCCACGAACCTAGTCCTGGACGGTGCCAGACGCGAAGAGGTTCATGCCGAGCTCGTTCGACAGGTGCCTGGCCGCCTTGATACCGCGCACGCTGTTGCCGGCGTCGTCAAGGCGCGGCGAGTAGCTCGCGAACCCGCCCTTGCCCGGGGCGATCGTGACCAGACCGCCCGAGACGCCGCTCTTGGCGGGCATCCCGATCTCGTACAGCCATTCGCCGCTCGCCTCGTAGAGCCCGTTCGCGGCCATGACAGCGAGGGCATCCCGGGAAGCTCCCTGACCGATCACCTGCTCGCCCGTCTTCGGGTTCTTCCCGCCGTCGGCGAGCGTCGCCCCCATGACCGCGAGGTCTTCCGTGCTGACAAGCAGCGCGCACTGGCGCGTGTACAGCTCCGTCACCTCGTGCGGGTCGAGCGTGATGTGCCCGTAGCTCTGCAGCAGGCGCGCAATGCCCTGGTTGCGGATGTTGTTCTTGCGCTCAGACTCGAACGCCTCCTCGTCGATCTCGAGGTCACGCCCAGCGAAGCCGGAGAGGCCGCGGAGGATGAAGTCCCACTTCTCCTCCCACGTCTCCCCCGGCGCGAGGGCCGACGTCGCGAGCGCGCCCGCGTTGACCAGCGGGTTCATGGTGCGGCCGCCGTTGAGCTCGATCGCCATGACCGAGTCGAACGGCAGGCCCGTGTTGTTGACGCCCACGAGCTCGCGCGCCTTCGTGTGCCCGACCTCCTCGCGCACGAGCGCGAACACGAACGCCTTCGAGATCGACTGGATCGTGAAGAGCAGCTCCGCGTCGCCGCGACTGTAGCTCTGCCCCTCCGTCGAGACGATGCAGATCCCGAACAGGTCGGGATCCGCATCCGCCAGCGCAGGGATGTAGTCGGGCACCTCGCCGTCGTCGACCGACGAGAACTGCTCGTACGTCTCGTCGATCGCCGTCTTCACGTCGTCGGAGTCGGGCAGCTGGCCCGTCGAGATCGCCGAGCGGCTCGAGTGCACCATCTCCGGCTCGTCGCCGAACATGTGCGTTGCGTCTATGGAGCCGTTCCCAGTGTCAGTCACACGGGAAGGCTAGTCGAGGCGCACCGGAGCAAGCTCCGCCCACACGTCCCCCGGTCCAGGGTTCTCGGCAGCGGATGCGCCGCCCAGGTGCTTCGCGACGCCCCATACGGCGTTGAGGGCCGTCGTGACGGCGCCCTCCGCCCAGCCCGCCGTGAAGGAGATGTCGTCGCCCGCGAGGAAGATCCCTCGCTGCTCGGCGGCGAGCTCGTCCTGCACGAAGTGCCCGAAGAGGCGCTCCTGGTACCGGTAGTGGCCCGGCAGGTTGTTCTTGAAGGCGCCCATGTAGTTGGGGTCGGCCTCCCACGACACGGTGATCGGCTCGCCCACGATGTGCGCGCCGATGTCGAGCCCTGGGTAGATCTTGTCGAGCGAGTGCAGCATGAGCCGCGTGCGCTCCGACGCGTCGAGGGCCAGCCACTTGAGGGCGTCGTCGTTCCACGTGTAGGAGAGCAGGATGACCGCCGGCTTGTCTGGCCCCTCGTCGATCAGGTAGGTGGCGCGAGGCAGGCGGTCGGTGAGCGTCATGCTCATGACGGGCTTGCCCGTCGCCGGGTCGAGGTCGCGCCAGAACGGGCGGTCGACCATGACAAACGTCTTCGACGAGAGCATGTAGTGGCTCTTCTCGATGGCCGTCCACATCTCCGGCGTGAACAGCGCCTCGTCGGTGTCGATGCGGGCCGAGAGCAGCCACGACTGGCACGTCACGATGGCGGACGCGAACTCCTGGGTGCGCCCCCACTTCTCCGTGATGCTGACCCCGCCGTTCGCGCCGCGCCTGATCGCGGCGACCGCGCCGCGCGGCACGCCGCCGTGAAGGCTCGCGAGGCTCGTGCCCTCTGGCCAGTGCTCGAGCTCGGTCGGCTCGTGGTGCCAGAGGTCGACGGGCAGCTTCTGCGCACCACCCACGATGCGGCGGTGCGCGTCGTCGGCGTTCGTGAACACGACCCGCAGGATCTCGAGGATCGAGTTGCCGAAGTCGGTGTCCCATCCACCCGTGCCGAAGCCCACCTGCCCGAAGGCCTCGATGTGCTCGAAGCTGAGATCCCTGAAGGCCGCGCTCTCTGCCACGAAACCGTAGAACGAGCGGTTGTCGAACTTCCCCACCAGCTCGTTCCAGGCGACCTTCAGGGTCTCGGTGTCACGCGCCCGGATGGCGTCCTGGATGCGGACCAGGTCGGCCTCCTCCGTCAGCGCGCGCTTCCACGCCTCGGCCACCTCCGTGAAGAACGGGGGCAGATCGGCGGGAGTCTCCGCGTAGAACGAGGTCCCGGCGAGCTCGATGACGGTCGACGGGGTCACCTCCGCGAGCGGGTTGGGGAACGCCTGCGTCTCGAGCCCGAGCAGATCGACGTAGTGGTAGAACGCGCGCCCCGACTCGGGGAAGCGCATCCCACCCAGGTCGGCGATGACGCTCGGAGCGGCGTCGAACGAGCGCGTCTTCAGGCGCCCGCCGATGCTGTCAGCCTCGAAGATGACGGGCTTGAGCCCCATCTTCATGAGCTCGTACGCGGCGACGACACCTGCGACTCCGGCGCCGACCACGGCCACCTCGGTGCCGTGGCGGTGCTCCGGCACCGAGCCGAGGCCCGCCGGGTGCGCGAGGAACTCGTCGTAGCTGAACGGGAAGTCCGGGTTGAGCATGGTCACCGGCTGCGGGTCCTGCGGCGTGGATGCGCCTTCAGCGCGCTGGGGGCCGCTCGGCATCGGGGTCGCGATGGTCACTTGTGCTCCTTCATGATGACGGGGGTCGCGGCCGTTGCCGCGTTGACGTAGTCGTTCTCGCTCATGGCGCCGACGATGGAGTGCTTCCGACCGTACGCGAAGTACAGGGCGACGCCCACGACCATCCACAGACCGAACACCATCCACGTCGTGCCGCCCAGGGTGACCATGAGGCCGAGGCACATGACGATGCCGAGGATCGGCACGACAGGGAAGAACGGCACCTTGTAGCTGCGTGGCAGCTCGGGGCGTGCCCGGCGCAGGTAGATGACCGAGAGGTTCACGAGCGCGAACGCGAACAGGGTGCCGATGCTCGTCGCATCCGCCAGCTCGCCGAGCGGGATGAACGCGGCCACGATCGCGATGATCGTCCCGACGATGACCGTGCCAGCGACCGGGGTGCCGGTCGAGGGGCGCACGCGGCCGAAGATCTTCGGCACCATGCCGTCGCGCGACATGCGGAACAGGATGCGCGTCTGCCCGTAGTAGACGGTCAGCACGACGCTCGCGATGGCGATGACGGCGCCCACCGAGAACATGAGCGCGAGCAGCGGCTGGCCCGTGATGTCGGTGAGGATGCGCACGAACGCGGCCTCGCCGTCGTTGAACTCGGTCCACGGGAGCGCGCCGATGGCGGCGACCGCGACGAGGATGTAGACGACCGTGACGATGATCATCGACAGGATGATGGCCCGCGGCAGGTCCTTCTGCGGGTTCTTCGCCTCGTCGCCCGCCGTGGAGGCGGCGTCGAAGCCGATGTACGAGAAGAAGAGGCGGCTCGAGGCGGCCGCGACACCGGCGGCGCCCATGGGGGCGAGCGGTTCGAAGTTCTGCGTCGTGAACGCCGTGAAGGCGATGAAGACGAAGATGAGCAGCACGATGACCTTGATGGCGACCATGACCGTGTTGACCCAGGCGCTCTCCTTCGCGCCGCGCACGAGCAGCAGCATCGCGACGATCACGAGGGCCGCGGCGGGCAGGTTGAAGAAGCCGCCGTCGAGGCCGATCGGGTTCGCGAGGGCCGGCGGCAGGGCGAGGCCGAAGACACCGAGGGTCTCGTTGACGTACTGGCCGGCGCCGACGGCGACGGCCGCGACGGACACGCCGTACTCGAGCACGAGACACCAGCCGCACACCCAGGCGACGCCCTCGCCCATCGTCGCGTACGAGTAGGAGTAGCTCGAGCCGGACACGGGAACGGAGCTCGCCATCTCGGCGTAGGAGAGGGCGGAGAGGAGCGCCGCGAGGCCAGCGACCGCGAAGGCGATCCACACAGCCGGCCCAGCGAGCGGGACCGCGGTGCCGAGGATCACGAAGATACCCGTGCCGAGCGTCGCACCGACGCTGATCATCGTCAGCTGCCACATGCCGAGCGTGCGCTTCAGGCCGCCCTCGCCGGACTCGGTCAGCGACTCGTCGGTGAGCTGCTCCAGCGGCTTGCGGCGCAGGAGCTGCGCGCCGAGCGGCGTGCGGGACCTGCCGGTCGTGGTGGGTGATGTCGCCATTGACGGTTCCGTTCTTGATCAGGGATCGATCAGCTCTGTTGAGCGTGGCCATCGTATGGTCGCACCGCGAAGCGCAGACACGGGCGATATGCTCGGTTCGTCGCGAAGATGCGACAGAATGCACGGGAGCTCGCATGCCATCACCCTCGTCACCGCACGGCCAGATCACGATCGCCCAGCTGCTCGCACGTCCCGAGCTGCACCTCGAGGCGGTCGTCGACGGATCCCTCGACACGAGCATCCGCTGGGTCGCCTCGAGCGACCTCCCCGACCCGACCCCGTACCTCCTCGGCGGCGAGTTCCTGCTGACCGCCGGTGTGGGCCTGCGCGGCCTCGACGAAGCCGGCCTGGCCCGCTACATCGAGCGGGCCGTCCGGGTCGGCGTCGTGGCGATCGGCTTCGGCATCGACCCCGTCTTCACCGAAGTTCCCCCCGCGCTCGTCGACGCGTGCCGGGCGCACGCCCTCACCCTCATCCGCATCCCGAGCGACACCCCGTTCGTCGCGGTCACCCGCACCTTCGCCGAGATGACCGAGCTGCGGCGAGTGGATGCGCTGCGCACGCTCGCCGACGCCACCCGCAGGCTCCTGCGCGCCGCATCCGCCGACCAGCCGGAGACCGCCGTCGCGGCGGCGCTTGCCGAACGCCTCCACTCGTGGGCCGCCGTCGTCGGCCAGGGCGGAACCGTGCGCGCCCGGGCGGGACAGGTGCCGCCGGCGCCCGTGCTGGGCGCCCTCGCGGAGGCCGCCGACCCGACCAAGAGCGGCCACGCCATCTACCCGCTGCGCAGCCTTGGCGGCGCGTCCCTCGGCACCCTGCTCGTCGAGGCCGCTCCCCCGGCCGGCTCGACAGCCCACGCGTTCCTCACGACGGCCCACGGCATGCTCGAGCTCATCGCCCGACAGCGCACCTCCGGCAGCGTCGCGCCCGGGCAGCTGCTCGTGCCGCTGCTCCTCGAAGAGGGTGACGTCTTCGCGCGCTCGACCGTCGGCCAGGACGGCGAGCTCTGGCGCGAGCTGCTCGCGCAGGCCGCAGGCGGTGATGCGCGCGCCCGGACGCTTCGGGTCGTCGTCGCCTGCGCACCATCCGCCGCGAAAGGCACCAGCGAGCTGCACCGCTGGCGGAGCCTCTTCGACACGAAGCTCGTCACGATCTCCGCCGAGCACGCCACCGTGACGCTCATCACTCGCCTCGACGTCACCGAACGACGACTCTCATCCCTCGTCGACGAAGGCTGGAGCTTCGTCGTCGGGCGGCCCGTCGCACCCGAGCAGCTGCGCGCATCCGCCGCCGAAGTCCGCGCCCTCGAGCGTCGCGCGCGCGAAGACGGTGGAGTGGTGCGCGTCGGCGCCGACCTCGCCCCCGTGCACTCCTTCATCGGCACAGCCTCCGGCCGGGCGCTCGCCGACCGGCGCCTCGAACCGTTGCTCGCCCTCGACGCCGTCGCGCGGGATGCGAAGCTCGCGCTGCTCCGAGCCTGGCTGCACGCCAACGGGCACTGGGACGCGACCGGTCGCGAACTCGGGATCCACCGCAACAGCGTGCGCCGCGGCATCGACCAGCTGCGGGGGCTGCTCGGTCTCGACCTCGACGACGCGCGTGTGCGCGCCGAACTCGTCATCGCCCTCGACTACGTCGAATAATCCCCGTTCATCACCCGGGGAGATAGTTCACTCGGCGCGAGCTGGCGCGCCGGGATAGGCTTCGGTCCACGCTCCCCCAGCGCGCAGAGCTGCCTGTCCTCGGTCACCGAATCCGGACAAGCCGAGCTGCATCTCTTGGCCTGAGCCGAGGTGACCCGTGACCCGTTCCACCGACTCGCTCCCTCTGCCGACACGACTGCGCGCCAACCGAGGCGATGCGCTGCGCCCCGCCCTGCTGCTCATCGCCGTGCTCGCGATCGCCCTCGGCGGCATGCAGCTCGCCGTCGGCGTGGATGCGCCCGCCCCGTTCTGGGTGCCGGTCGCGTTCACCGTCGTCTTCTTCGTCTGGACCGCCGCCGGCGTCATCGCGTGGTGGCAGCGGCCGCTGAGCATGGTCGGCGGTCTGCTGCTCGTCGGCGCGATCGCGATGTTCCTCGGCGGGGTCGGCAACCTCGGCCTGCCCGTGCTCGTCGAGCTGAGCACCGTCTTCGCCACCCTCATCCTCTCAGTGACCGTGCACCTGCTGCTCGCGTTCCCCTCCGGACGGCTCCAGGGGCGGCTCTCCATCGCCACGGTGTCCGTCGGCTACGGGGTGACGCTCCTGCTGCAGATCCCGCTCTACGCGCTGCCGCCCGACTCCACCTCGCACGTCATCGCCGTCTGGGTGCAGGCGGCCGTCGGACTCAGCGTCATGGGCGTCACCGCCGCGCTGCTCATCCGCCGCCTCCGCTCCGCCGACCCGAAGAACCTGCGGGTGCTGCTCCCCCTGTACCTGTACGGGATCCTGGCGGTGCTGAGCATTCCCCTCTCCGCCAACGTGCTGCGTGTCCTCGGCGCTCCGGGCGAGGTGATCGGCTCCATCCAACTGGTCGTCATCGCGGGCATCCCCGTCGCATTCCTCCTCGGTGTGCTCATCGGCGGTTACGCGCAGACAGTGGAGGCGGAGGCGCTCAGCGCCTGGTTCAGCCTCGCCGGCTCCGCGCGCACGGTCGTCGGCCCGGCGCTCGCCCGTTCCCTCGGTGACGACTCGCTGCGTGTCGCGTACTGGGCGGACGAGCGGGAGGCGTTTGTCGACGAGGACGGGCTCGACGTGGATGTGCGCGCCCAGTCCGAGCCGCGCCGCTGGCAGGAGGTGCACGTCGAGTCCCGACTGGTCGGTGCCATCAGCTACGACGGGCGGATGATCGCCGACCCGGAGAGCGTGCGCCGGGCCGGTCGCGTGCTCGCCATCGCACTCGACCGCGAACGACTCACCGCGGCGCTCCTCGCCAGCAACGAAGCGCTGCAGCAGTCGAGGCTCCGCATCGTCGAGACCGCCGACCGCGAGCGCGGCCGCATCGCCCGTGACCTGCACGACGGGCTCCAGGTGCAGCTCGTGCTGCTCGCCCTCGAGGCGCAGCAGATCGCGAACTCCGCCGACGCGCATCCGTCGACCGTGACCGAGGCGACCGCCTTGCGGCACCGCATCGACGTCGCCGCCGCCGACCTGCGCAGCCTCGTGCACGCCGTGCTGCCGTCGGCGCTCGTGGAACGCGGCCTGACCGCGGCCGCGGAAGACCTCGTCGACCGGCTGGAGATCCCCGCCAGGCTCGTGAGCGACGGCGACGATGCCGCTCTGCCCTCCGCCACCTCGCAGTCGGCGTACCTCATCGTCGCCGAGGCCCTCACCAACGCCGTCAAGCACTCGGAGGCGCGCTCGGTGGAGGTGCGCATCACGCAGACGGGAAGCCTGCTGAGCGTCTCGGTGCGCGACGACGGACGCGGCGGCGCGCGCCTCGAGGGCGGCTCCGGGCTGAAGGGGCTCGTCGACCGCATCGACACCCTCGGCGGGTCCTTCGCCTTGATCTCCCCCGTCGGGTCGGGAACGGAAGTACGAGTGGAGCTGCCATGCGAGTCGTGATCGGTGAGGATGAGGTGCTGCTGCGGGAGGGGCTCGGGCATGTCCTCACCAACGACGGCTTGGAGGTGGTCGCCTCGGTCGGGACGGCGGTCGAGCTGGAGGTCGAGGTCGAGCGGCACGTCCCCGACCTGGTGATCACCGACATCCGGATGCCGCCGAGCTACACCGACGAGGGTCTCGTCGCGGCGCTCCGCATCCGCCAAGCCCACCCCGAGGTGGCGGTCGTCGTGCTCTCGCAGCACGTGCAGCGGCGATACGCGAGCGAGCTCATCGGGGAGCGCGACGGGGGCGTCGGCTACCTCCTCAAGCAGCGCATCGCGGATGTGCGCGCGTTCACCGCGGACCTGCGCCACGTGCAGGCCGGCGGCACGGTGCTCGACCCCGACGTGGTCGCCGTGCTCGTCGCGCGCGCGAGCAAGCTCAGCGGGCCCGTCGGAGACCTCACGCCCCGGCAGCTCGAGGTGCTCGGCCTCATGGCCGAAGGGCGCAGCAACAGCCACATCGCCGCGCGCCTCGGGTCGTCCGAGAAAGCGGTGGTGCACCACACCTCGAACATCTACGACACCTTCGGCCTTCCCGTCGCCGCCGACGACCACCGCCGCGTGCTCGCGGTCGTCCGCTACCTGGCGGCGGCGGGCGACCTGGATGGCGGAGCCGGCATCCACTGAACGCACCCGCGTGTCCGTCGACCGCGATCTGCGCGGATTTGTAACAGTCGCTCGTTTCTGGGCATGTAGGAGATGTGAGCCCGAACAGACTCGAGAACCACCGCGCGGAGCGCTTCTCCGCGCTGTACGACGACAGCTACGTCGACGTGCTGCGATTCCTCGCCCGCCGCACGTCTCTCCACGCGGCCGAGGACGTCGCTCACGAGGTCTTCCTGACCGCGTGGCGCCGCCTCGACGACGTGCCGCCACTGCGCGACGAGGCGCGCGCCTGGCTGTTCGGCACGGCGCGCAACTGCCTGCTGCGCGAGTGGCGCGAGAGGGGCAAGCGGAACGACCTCAGCGTGCGGATCGCGGACGCCGAGCAGACGCTGCCGTTCAGCGACGAGGCGCGGGCAGCTGACACCCGCCTCGACCTCGCCACCGCGTGGAGCCGACTCGACCCGAGCCACCAGGAGGTCCTCTCGCTCGCGATCTGGGAGCAGCTCCCCTCCTCCCTCGCCGGGACGGTGCTCGGCATCAGCGCCCAGAGCTACCGCGTCCGCCTGCACCGCGCCAGAGCCGCGCTGCGTCAGCACCTCGAAGAGCCGACACCACCACCGCATTCCCCCTCGACCGTCACGGAGCACCAGGCATGAACGTCGACGACGAAACCCTGAAGCAGCTGCGCAAGCTCGACGCTGCACCGTTCACGACCCTGACCGAGAACCAGCGGGCACGAGCCGCGACGGGCAAGGCGAGCATCCTCGCCACCCCTCTCGAGAGTGAAGCGCAGCCGGTCCCCTCCGCCCGTTCTCGCAGAGGCCGCGCACACACTCGCTCGCGCCTCGCGTGGAGCGTCGGCCTCGTCGCGGTGACGGGCGCAGCCGTGGCAGCACTCGTGTTCGCCGCGACCACCTATCTCGGCGCCCCGGGCCCCGTCGTCGGCACCACGCCGGACGCGACGAGTGAGCCGTCACCGTCGACGCCCGCGCCCGCAGAACAGCCGCAGCTGACCGAAGCCGAGGCTGTTGCCGGATGCGTCGAGGCGTGGCGACCAGATCCGTCCATCCAGTCACCAGAGCGGTACAACGCCACCTACGTGAACGACAAGGCCATCGCGAACGTCGTGGACGGCGAATGGCAGATCACCCTCGTTCCAACGCGGCAAGTTGAGGCCGAATGGAACCTCTTCTGCAACTCGTTTGGCGAGGTCGTGACGACGTTCACCAACGGCTACGAGGATTGGCCGACGCTCCCGTCACTCCTGGCGACAACCACCGGTGAGACCGTGCTGCTCACACCGGAGCACTCGCCCACGCGCCCGATGTACAACCAGGTGATGGGGACACTCGAGTTGAGTGACACCGGCTGCTGGTACCTCGTCGATGGCCGGAGCCGGGCGCTGCTGCAGTTCCCGTTCGGTTCCGTCCTGAGCGACGACGGCCAGAGCGTCGACGTTCCAGGGCTCGGCACCGTGCGCGCAGGCGTCGCGATCGATGGGACCGGTGAAGTCGGATCGGCCCCGTCTGATACCCCGGAGAGCTGCGGCGGACCGGCGCAGCCAATGGCGTTCTGGCACGTGACCTCGTGACGCGCCGGCCCCAACCTCTTCAAGACGCCGACACGTCCGGTGCCATAGGTCGTTTTCACCCCATTCGACCGCCCCAAGAGGGGTGAAAACGACCCAATTGCGGGGGCGCGGGCGCGGGCGCGGGCGCGGGCGGACGCTAGCCCTCCACCGGCTTGCTGTACAGCGCCCCGATGAGCGCCTTCGCGATCTCGGTGGCCGGCCCCGCGCCGTTCGCCGCCGGGGCGAGGTTCGCCCACACCACCAGCGTGACGTCGGCCTCCGGGTCGTAGCCCATGAAGGAATTGAAGCCGGGAAGCTCGCCCGTGTGGCCGTAGAACTGGCCGAAGTGCGCGATGTTGTAGCCGTACGACGGGTCGGCCGGGTTCTTGCTGGTCGGCTGGAAGCTGTCCATCCGCGCCTGCTGCATGTCCGGTTCGAGGATGTCGCCGCTCTTCCCGCCGAGCGCTTCCACCCAGTCGGCGAGGTCGCCCGCGGTCGAGAGGCCGGCGCCAGCCGACCACGCCCACGACGGGTTGTCGAGGGTGCCGTCGTTGGGCGTGAACGTGCCCTCCTCGACCTGCTTCATGAGGTCCGGCGGCAGCTTCGACGAGCCGAGCGTGTTGACGTTCGTCCACCAGAAGTAGCCGTCCGAATGCGGTGACGGGATGCTGCTGTCGCCGATCTCGGGGAACGACGTCTCGTCGAGGCCAAGCGGCGTGAAGATGCGGTCCTGGTAGATCTCGGCGAGGGGCTTCCCGTCGAGGTCCTGGGCGATGAGGCCGAGCAGGATCGTGTTGGTGTTCGAGTAGTGGTAGTCGGTGCCCGGCTCGAAGTCCACGGGCAACGGCAACGCCAACTTGATGAGCTCCTCCGGCTGCCACACCCGGTCGGGTTCCTCATCCAGTGCCGTGTTGAGCTCGAGCGTCTCCGTGTAGTTGGCGAGCCCGCTGCGCATGAGCAGCATCTGCTCGATCGTGATGCTGTCGCCGTTCGGCACGTCTGGGCGGTACTTCGACACCGGGTCCTCGAGCGCGATCTTGCCCTCCTGCACGAGCTGCAGGATGACGGTGCCCGTCCACGTCTTCGTGTTGGAGCCGATGCGGATGTGGTCGTCGACCGAGACGGGCGTGCTGCCGCCCGGCTTCGTCACACCGTAGGTCGCCGTGAACTCCCCCTCCGGCGTGCGCAGCAGCATCACGGCGCCCGGCTGCCCGAGCGCCTCCGCGGTCTCCTCGAAGACGACCGTGACCGCGGCTTCGTCGAACGGCTTGAGCGTGGATGCGGGTGCCGAGGCTGCCGGCGTCTCAGCCGCGCAGGACGCCAGCCCCAGAAGGGCCACCAGTGCTGCGGCGGTCACCGTCGTGCGCTTCGCGATCGTGGACATGTCCTGTCTCCTCATCTGGTTCGTGCGCGTGCATCCTGGTCGGTCAGTAGGCCTGCTGGATGATCGCCGCGACCTGGCCGACGTTGTCGTTCGCCTCGAAGACGCCCGGCATGCCCTCGTAGAAGCCCTGGTTCACGATGATCGTGAAGGCCAGGTTGCGGCCGGACTCGGTCTGCATGACGCCGCCGAGGGTCTTGGTTGCGAGGCGGAGCCGATCGTTGAAGGCGTCGCCGCCCACGAGCGTGCCCGTCTTCGCGTAGACCTTCCCGGCTGCCGGGCTGTCCTTCTGCACGTCGGCGAGCGACCCGTCGACGCCCAGGATGGGCATCGTGTCGCGCCACCGCTCGGCATCCGGCCGCTCGGCCATGAGCGACTGGATCTGCACGGCGTTCTTCGGCGTGATGTAGTTGCCCTCGAGGCCGGAGCCGTCGACGAGCGAGGCGCCAGTCGTATCGAGGCCGGCCTCGGCCCAGATCGCCTGCGCGACGCCCATGCCATCCTCGTCGCAGTCGTTCTTGCCTGCGTCGACCGCGAGGCGGCAGATGAGGGTCTGGGCGCCGCGGTTGTAGCTGACCTTCATGACGTAGGTGATCTCTTCGGCGAGTGGGAGCGACTCGAGCTCGGCGACCGCGGGCAGCGCCTCGACGGCATCCCACTCGGGGAGCGCCGACGTCGGGTTCTCCGCGAACGGGTCCGCACTGACCGTCACTCCCGCGCGCTCGAGCGCCTCGATGAAGGCCGTACGGGCGAACGTCGACGGGTCGTCGAACTCGAAGACGCGCAGCACGGGGTCAGCATCCGCGGCGATCGTGCCGGACACGACAAGCGTGTTGGGGTCGCTCGCCGATACCTTCGGCGCGGAGACCTTGGACTCCTCGCCCGCAGGCACCGTCTCCACCTGCAGGTCCAGCGTCCACTTGCCGACGGCTGGCGTCAGCGCGGCAGTCGCAGGCTGGCCCGCCTCGCCCGGGGTGACGAGCACGTCGAGGAGGTTCTGGTTGATGACGATCGGGGTGATGGGCTGCTCGGCGAGCGTCCCCTCAAACAGGCGGTCGTCGATGATCACGTCGCCGTTCACCGTCGTGATGCCGGACGCCTTCACCTGCCCGGCCAGCTCGTCGAGGCCCGTGAGCGGGTCCTCCGGGGTGAGCGTCGCACCCGGCAGCGGGTTGGCGTCGTTGTGATCGAGGTTCGCGAAGCTGACCGTGCCGTCGTCCTTCGTGCGCCCGCCCATCGTCAGGTCTCCCTGCCCGACGAGCACGAGGTCGCCATCGAGGGTGCCCGCCGAGACCTCACCGGACTGCTTCACTGGCGTCGTGACCGTGTGGTCCGGCCCCCACTTCACCCACGCAGCTCCTGCGCTGTACGTCTTCACGAACGAGCCCGGCTCAGCGAGCTTCTCCGCGTCGAGGTCGATGAGCGTCTCCCCCGTGTCCAGGTCCTCGACGGAAATCGACCACCGGCCGCTCGAGAACTGCGGCTGGTTCATCACCTCGAGCGCCTCGTCCGGGAGCCCCGGGACCGAGACCAGCGTCGTGCCGTCCCAGACCGGGACGTCCGCGTCGTTTGCATCGGCCGCGACGCACCCCGTGAGCAGCAGCATCGTGACGGCCCCCGCCGTCAGGACGCTTACGCCGCGGCCGAATTCTGGTCGGCGCATCCGCGCGGCACCCTCGCCCGAGTTGGGCTGGCCGGCGATCATGCGCCCATTCCGTTCGCGAGGGCCTCAGCCAGCGCACGGAAGCCCTGATCCGCTGGATGCGCATCCGGGTTATTCGAGACATTCATGTAGACGACGATGCTCGCCCCAGTTGCCGGGTCGTGGAAGGTCGCGGCCGTGAAGCCGAGCCCCTCGCCGTTGTGCCCAAGCCACCCGTTCGTCTCGCCCATGCCGACCGCGTACAGGTCGTAGGGCGGGCTCGGGATCTTGTGCCCGATCTCCCGCAGCTCCTGCGTCTCCGACTTCAGCAGCGCGCCCGTGCCGAGCGTCTCGGCCCACGCCCTGCCGTCTTCGAGGGTCGAGAACAGCGAACCGGCCGGCCCGAGGATCGAGGAGTTCTCCTCCATCGGCATCGGCTCGCCGTCGATAACGTACCCGGTGGGATGCGGCTCCGCCCAGTCGTCGACGTCCGCGATGTACGTCGTGCCGGTCTGCCCGAGCGGGGTCAGGATGCGCTCCTGGATGGCGTCCGCGTAGGCCGCGCCGGTGACCTTCTCGACGACCGCGCCGAGCAGGTTCGTGTTGGCGTTCGTGTACACGTACTCGGTGCCGGGCTCGAACTGAGCTGGCTGGTCGAGGACGAAGCTGTTGAGCTCCTCGAGCGTGTAGACCTTCGTCGGGTCGGCCAGGAACTTGTCCTGGAAGGCTTCGGTGACGTAGTCGGCGTTGCCGCTCGACATGTTCGCCAGCTGCAGCAGCGTGATCTTGTCGCCGTTCGTGACGCCATCGACGTACTGGTCGATCGTGTCGTCAAGGCTCAGCTCGCCCTCGTCGGCGAGCTGCAGGATCATCGAGACCGTGTACGACTTCGTGATGCTTCGGATGGGCCACGACATGTCGGTCGTCGTCGGTGTGTTCGCCTCCACGTTCGCGAGGCCGACAGCGGTCGTCCACGAGCCCTGGCCCGGAATCCACACACCGACAGCAGCGCCCGGAACGTCGTACTCGGCCATGACCTCATCGAGCGCTGCCCGCAGCTCGTCCTGGAGCTCAGCGGGCAGCTCGCCCTCCGGGGCGGCCGACCTGGTCATCTGCGGCGAGGCCGGGTCTGCGGAACTGCCGCCGCCGTCACCGCCGGCACTCGTGCATCCGCTCACCAGCAGGCCGAGGACGGTCGTCAGCGCCACGAGCGGCAGGATTCGGGAGGTTCGGTGTGGAGCCTGGTGCGTCGGCATGATTCCTCATTCGTCGAGGTTCCCTGAGACGCGTCGGGGGGGGGGGTGGCGTCTCAGGAAACAGACTCGCGGACGAGTGCGGGGCGCGGAAGGGACCTAGGTCCCTGCTGGTCAGGCGCGGTCGAGAGGCTTCTCGGAGGTGTTCCTCAAATTCAGTAGCATCACGCTCATGAGCGAAGCGCGCGTGAGGGCACGACGAACCAAGGCAGGCCGGGCGCCGACGGCGAGACGACGCCGCGGGGTCAGCGTCGCGCTCGGCGTCGCGATCACCTTCGGAGGGGCACTCACCGCGTGTGCGCCGACCGCGCAGCCATCGGAACCGGGCGAGACGATCTGGCCAGCGCCGGGGCCCGCGAGCACGACGACCACCGACACGACCATCCTCTACGCGGCTGGCCGCGAACCGACGTCCGTCATGGAGGCGAGAGTCACGGGCACGCTCGCGCTCAGCGAGGGCGGATGCTGGGTCGTGGGCACGGGCGATGAGCAGACCTTCGTGCAGTTCCCCTTCGGCTCGGTGCTCGCGCCCGGCGGGCAGAGCATCGACGTGCCGGGCTTCGGAACCGTCGGCGCCGGCGACACCATCGACGGAGGCGGCGGGTACGGGAGCGCGCCGGCTGATGCGCCCGAGGCCTGCGGGGCCCCCGGTCAGCCGATGGTGTTCTGGCAGACGACCTGAGCGGCCCCGGAGGGCGAGCGGTGGGGCTCAGACGGAGGGGTCGGCTTCACCCGGAGGCGTGGACCTCAACCGGAGCGGGTGGGCTTCAGCCGGAGCGCGAGCGACGAGGCCTCAGCCGGAGGGATTCTCAACCGGGAAGCCGTCGGCATCCGTGCCCGCTTCAGGGTCGACCTCGCTCGGCGGGGTGGGCACGCTCTCGTTTCGGGCCGCGTCCGGGTCGCCGCGGTCCTCGCCCACGGCGCGGACGCTTCTCAGCGCGTCGCGCTCGGCCGCTTCGGCCGCCTCCGCTGCGCTTGGACCCTCGTCGGACGTGTCGGCACCTGCTGGCTCGTTGGTCATGGCCCGGACGCTACGCGACGAAGATCTGTGGCGCCGAGGGGTTGCGCGCCAGCGCTGGCGGTGCATCCCTCCGCGATCAGCGGCGGCCGGTGCCCTGGTCGCCGCCCTCACCCGACGAGACCTGTGCGTCGCGTCGCCGGCGGGCCGCCTCACGGTAGACGACCCAGAGGAGCGTCGTCGGCAGGATCAGCAAGATGCGATGGAACAGGTCCCCGGTCTGGAAAGACGCGGCGACGACGAGTACCGACAGCAGCACGAGGCCCGCGAGAATCCAGCGGCGTTCGGTCCTGGTGTTCATATCGACCTCCGGTGTTCGACATTGTGGTTCGCGTTCCGGTCGCGCGCCCGTGAAAGCGCCCGCGACCCCAGCCAACCAGTCGTCGTTCCGCGTTCGCTCCGCACGCTGCCGCGCATCTGCCAGGAACGTTGGTATGGCGATGCGGTGACGCTCCAGCGGTCCGGCGTACCGGCGGTCCGGCGCACCGCCGACGGAAGCCCGGGCAAGGCTGCGCTCACGCCGAGCCGGTTCGCACCGTGTCAGCGTGCATCGCCGTCTGCTGGAGCGCCGAGCGCAGCGAGAAGCCGGCGAGCTTCTCCCAGCCGGCCGACCACGTGAGGCGCGAGGCGATCTCGAAGATCGAGGCGTCCGGCGAGACGGCGAGGGCGTCCAGCACCTCGTCGGTGCGCTGCTGGTGGTGGCGCGCATGCTCGACGCACCGCTGCGCGAGACCCGTGAACCGGAAGCCGTGGCCCGGCACAGCCTCGTCGACGCCGAGGCCGCCGAGGCGCCGCAGCGAGCGCTGGTACTGCAGCACCGGGTTGGTGCCGTCGTCGCCGCCGAGACCAAGCCCGGGGTGCAGCACCGGCGAGACGTGGTCGCCGGTGAAGACCAGGCGAGCGTCGTCGTCGACGAGCGAGAGGTGGCCCGGTGTGTGTCCCGGCGTGTGGACGGCGCGCATCCGCCGCCCAGGGACGTCGAGCAGCTGAGCATCATCGACGAGCACGTCGGCCTGCAACGACAGGGGCGTCGCCGACCGCCCCACGAGCGTGAGGATCTCCGTGTGGCGTTCAACCGGCACTCCCCACGCGGTGAGCCGCGTGCGTTCGGCGGCGACGTCCGGGCGGTCGGCCGCGAGCCGGTCGAGTGCCGCCTGTTCGGCCCGGTGCAGCACGATCGGCGCCCCCGTCGCACTCCGAAGCCGTTCGGCCAAGCCGAGGTGATCGTGGTGCAGGTGCGTGACGATGATCGATCGCACCTGGTCGAGCCGGTGTCCGGTGGCCGCGATGGCCGCGGTGAGGACGCCGAGGTTCTCATCGGAGCCCGAGCCCGGATCGACGACGTGCACCCCGTCCGCATCATCAGCGACGACCGATGCGAGCGTGCACGGGATGCGCCCGCCCGGCGTCGGCCCCGGTGGCATGGGAATGCCCACTCTCCAGATTCCGTCACGGACGAGTTCGAGCGGCGCGACGGCTCCCGCATTCCAGGCCGCTTCCTGCGGGGCGCTGCTGGCTACGACCCCGGAGCTGCTCATCGCTCGTTCACCAGGTCGGACACGTTGCCGCACGCAGTGCTTCCCATGCCTGAAGCCTAGGACGTCGCAGCCTCTGGCTCACCGGGGGCGTCCGGGCGGCTCGGAACGGCAACCCGCCGCGCCCTGCCCCGCCTCGTGTCCAACATCAGTGCGAAATCGGCCGAAACCGCCTCCAGAACGTCGATCGGGCCCGATATTGCACTGATGTTGGACAGCGAACGCGGCGAGCGCGCGCCGGTGGACGCGCTAGCTGCGCACCGCGAACATCGACACGAGTTCGTACACGACGTGGGCCGCGGCGACGCCGGTGAGTTCCGCGTGGTCGTAGGCCGGCGACACCTCGACGACGTCGGCGCCGACAACGTTGAGGTCAGCGAGCCCGCGCAGGATCTCGAGGAGCTCGCGGCTCGTCATGCCGCCTGCCTCCGGCGTTCCTGTGCCCGGCGCATGCGCCGGGTCGAGCACGTCGATGTCGATCGAGATGTAGAGGGGGCGGTCGCCGATGCGCTCGCGCAGCTGCTGCACGACGGCGTCAGCTCCACGGCGGTAGATGTCGGCCGAGCTGACGATGCCGAAGCCGAAGCGCTCGTCGTCCTCGAGGTCCTGCTTCCCGTAGAGCGGTCCGCGCGTGCCGACGTGGCTGAGCGCATCCGTGTCGAGCAGCCCCTCCTCGAACGCGCGACGGAACGGCGTGCCGTGCGTGTAGGCAGCCCCGAAGTAGGTGTCCCACGTGTCGAGGTGCGCGTCGAAGTGCAGCATCGCGACGGGGCCGTGGATGCGCGCCATGTTGCGCAGCAGCGGCAGCGCGATCGTGTGGTCGCCGCCGATGGTGACGATCTTCGCGCCGGTGTCGCTCAACGCCTTGGCTGCCGCCTCGACCGTGCCGAGCGCCTCCTCGATGTCGAACGGGTTGACGGGCACGTCGCCCGCGTCCGCGACCTGCTGGGCCGCGAACGGCGACACATCGAGCGTCGGGTGGTACGGCCGCAGGAGGCGGCTCGACTGGCGCACGTGCGCCGGACCGAAGCGGGCTCCGGGGCGGTACGAGACGCCACTGTCGAAGGGAACGCCGAGGATCGCGACGTCGAGCTGCTCGACCTCGTCGACACGCGGCAGCAACGCGAACGTCGCGGGGCCCGCGAAGCGCGGAACCTGCGCCGAGTCCGTCGGTCCGATGTTGCCGTTCTGCGTCACCCGAGGCGGGTTCGTCCAGAAGAAATCGTTGCTCACTGTGGGGCCTCCTTGCCGCGTGCTTCTCAGTCGAAGCTAGCGAAGGTGGCCCATCGTGATGCGCGCGCTTTGCACCGTCGCCTACAACTGCCGGTGCAAAGCGCACCCCTCCGGGCGATCTCGTCCCGACCGGTGCCGACGGCCGTGACTCTGCGCATCCACCCCGCGCCCGACCAAGCCCAGCCAGGACCAGCAGAGACCAGCAATGCCCCGGCTGTGTCACCCGCGACCGCCATCGCTGCCAGCCGAAGCGCCCTTCAGAACCGCCGTATAGGGGCCATCTGGCTGGCAGCGATCGTCGCAGAGTCAGCCGGAGCGGCCAATTGGCTGGCAGTGATGGGCGATGTGCGAGCGGATGCATCCACCTGGCCGGCGGCGACCAGCGTGCACGGCCCGCTCATGCACGGGTCTCACCCAAACAATCGCGATCACTGCCAGCCGAAGCGCCCTTCTGAACCGCCGTCAAGGGCCATCTGACTGGCAGCGATCGTGGCAGAGCCAGCCGGAGCGGCCAGCTGACTGGCAGCGATTCGGCCCGTCGGCAGCGGATGCGGCCGCACTGGCAACGGATGCGCCTACACCGGCAGCGGATGCGGCTAACCGGCTGGCAGCGATCAAGGGCCTAGGAGAGCTCGCCCCGAACGAGGCGCCGGACGACTTCGGTGAGCACGTCGAGCCCTGCGACGAGGTCGTCGGGCTTCGTGTACTCGCCTTCGTTGTGCGAGATGCCGTCGACGGAGGGCACGAAGAGCATGACCGTGGGCACGAGCTCCTTCATGTTCGTCGAGTCGTGGCCGGCGACGGTCATGATCTCGTCGTTCGAGAGCCCGAGTTCCTCGGCGACCGAGCGCGCCAGCTCCACGCCGGCGGGCTGGTATGGGTTGACGTCCCACGAGTGCGAGAGGGTGCGCTCGATCTCGACGCGGGCCTTGGCCTCGATCTCCGCGAAGCGCGCGTCCAGGAGGGCGTTGGCCTCGGCGAGCAGCTCCTCGTCGTCGCTGCGCAGGTCGAGCAGCAGCGTGACCTCGCTGGCGACGACGACGGGCGAGTTCGGGTACACGTCGAGCTGTCCGACGGCCGTGTGCAGCTTGCCGGGGAAGCGGTCGGTGAGCTCTCGCGCGAAGACGACGAGCAGCGAGGCACCGTAGAGCGCATCCTGGCGGTCTTCCATGACGGTCGCGCCGGAGTGCGCCTGCTCGCCTCTGACGACGACGCGGTACTTGCTCGCGGCCCAGGTCGCGGTGACGAGGCCGATGGTCGTGCCGGCGTTCTCGAGCAGGCGCCCCTGCTCGATGTGGATCTCGGCGCAGAGCGCGGCGACGGGGCCGGCGCCCTCGCCGAGGAATCCGGTCGGGCGCAGCGCCTGCTGGACGCTGATGCCCGCCTTGTCGCGCACGGCGAGCGCATCCTCGAGCGGCAGCACGCCCGTGTACACGGAGGATCCCATCATGGAGGGCACGAAGCGCGATCCCTCTTCGTTGAACCAGTTGACGACGGCGACGTTGTACCTGGCGCCGGCGACTCCGCCGGCAACAGCCTCATCCGCGATCCGGAATGCCGCGTGGGCCGCGGCGAGCACGCCGTAGGCGCCGTCGTACTTGCCTGCCGTCGGCTGCGAGTCCATGTGCGAGCCGATGAGCACGTATGGCGCACCGGGCACGAGCTCGAGCAGCCCGAACTGGTTGCCGATCCGGTCGTACTCGACCGTGAAGCCGTGGCCCTCGAGCAGGCCCTGGAACCAGCGGCGCTGCTCGTTGTCGGCGTCGCTCGCGGCCTGCCGGTCGACGCCCCCGTGCCCGGTGGCCCCGAAGTCACCCATCGTGTCGAAGTCGCGCAGGAAGCGCTCGTGCGCGTCGGAGAGGAGGATGCTGCTGTCTGTCATGAGGGACTCTAGGTGGGGTCGGCGGGTGCGCCGAGCTCGGCGATGATGTTGAGTGCCGGCTGGGCCTCGTAGCCGGCGAGGGCCGCATCCGACCACCAGGCGGTGTGCGGGGTGATGAGGGTGCCGGGGTCGGTGCGCATGGCGTCGCTCGGATGCGGCGGCTCGCCGTCGAGGACGTCGGCCGCGTAGGTGCGCAGCGCACCGCTCGCGAGGGCAGCCTGGATGGCGGCCTCGTCGACGAGGCCCGCCCGTGAGACGTTCACGACCACCGCGCCGTGCGGGAGCAGGGCGAGGGCGGCTGCGTCGAGGATGCCACGCGATTCGGCGGTGAGCGGCAGGTGGAGGCTGAGCGAGTCGGATTCCCGCAGCAGGTCTTCGAGCGAGTCGACGAGCTCGACACCCTCCGGCGCCTCGTTGGCGTAGGGGTCGAAGGCGAGCACGCGCCCGAAGCTGGGTCGAGCGATCTCGGCGAGCCTGCCGCCGATGCGACCGAGGCCGACGAGTCCGAGGGTGAGGGAGCTGAGGCGGCGCGGAACCTGGAGGCGGGCCGTGGCCTCGTCGGTCCACTCGCCGCTGCGCACGAGCTGCAGGCTGCGGAGCAGCGAGCGCTCGGCGGCGAGCAGCAGGGTCAGCGCGTGCGCCGCGACCTCCTCGGTGGCGACCCCGGCGAGGGTCACGACCTTCACGCCTCGGGCGGCAGCCGCATCCGCGTCGATCATGTCGGTGCCGACGGAGCTCGTCGCGAGCAGGTGCAGCGACGGGAACTGCGCGAGCACATCCGCCGTGATGCGCGCGTAGCCGACGATGGCCGCGACCGCGTCGAGGTGCTCGCGCGGCACGACCGCGTCGAGTCCGGGCGAGGTCGGCAGCTCGAGGTGGGCGGTTGCGTACCCCGCCTCTCGCAGGAGCCTGGCTGCAGGCTCCTGCGAGAGGTCGGTGGTGTCGGTGAAGATGACGAGGGGACGTGTCATGTCAGCTCTCTCACTTGAGGACGCGTGCGAGGAAGCGCATCGTGCGCTCGTGCTGCGGGTTCTGGATGACGTCCTCCGGGGCACCCTCCTCGACGATGACGCCGCCGTCCATGAACACGACGCGGTCGCAGACGTCGCGTGCGAAGCCGATCTCGTGGGTGACGACGACCATGGTCATGCCTTCCTTCGCGAGCTTCGTCATGACCTGCAGCACCTCGCCGACGAGCTCCGGGTCGAGCGCGGACGTCGGCTCGTCGAAGAGCAGCACGCTCGGCTTCATGGCGAGCGCGCGGGCGATCGCCACGCGCTGCTGCTGTCCGCCGGAGAGCTGCGACGGGTAGTTGTCGCCCTTGTCTCCGAGGCCGACCTGCTCGAGCAGCACCTTCGCGTCGGCGATGGCCGCCGACTTCTTGTGGCCGAGGATCTGCACGGGCGACTCGATGATGTTCTCGATGGCCGTCATGTGCGGGAAGAGGTTGAAGCGCTGGAACACCATGCCGATGTCGCGCCGACGCTTGGCGATCTCGTTCGGACGAAGCTCGTAGAGCTTGCCGTTCTTCTCCTTGTAGCCGACGGGCTCCCCCGCCACCCGGATGACGCCGCGGTCGGCGGTCTCGAGGTGGTTGAGGCAGCGGAGCAGCGTCGACTTCCCTGAACCGGAGGGGCCGAGGATGCTGACGACCTCGCCCGCGTGGACGTCGAGGGAGATGTCCTTGAGCACCTCGACGCTGCCGAACGACTTGGCGACGTTGCGCAGCTCGATCATCGGGGCGGACCCAGTGGATACGGGCATCAGCGGAGTCCCTCTCTGCTTGTTCCTACAGACCTGCGGTTGGGCAGGATCGAGTTGAGCACGCGCTTCCAGACCGGTTCGGGGGTCGCGAAGCCGCGGGACTTGCCGAGCTTGCGCTCGAGGAAGCCCTGGCCGATGCTCGCGATCGAGGTGAGGATCAGGTACCAGATGCTCGCGACGAGCAGCATCTCCATGCGGCTGAAGTCGGCGGCGCCGATCTGCTGCGCCCTGGTGAGGAGGTCGCCTGCGCCGATGACGGACACCAGCGAGGTCTCCTTCAGGAGCGTGACGAGCTCGTTGCCCATGGGGGGAACGATCGAGCGAAGCGCCTGGGGCAGGATGATGCGGAACATGATCTTGCCCTGCGTCATGCCGAGCGCCTCAGCCGCCTCCTTCTGACCTGGGTCGATGGAGATGATGCCGCCTCGGATGATCTCCGACATGTAGGCGGACTCGTTGGCCGCGAGCCCCAGCACGGCCGCGGTGAGCGGCAGGATGAGCGCGTTGGTGTCGAGCTGCACGAACACGAGGTCGATCTGCGGGAAGAACAGCGCCAGGTTGAACCAGATGAGGATCTGCACCAGGATCGGCGTCCCGCGGAAGATCCACACGAAGCCGCTCGAGATGGCGCGGAGCACGGCGTTGCTGGAGATGCGCATCACGGCGAGCGTGATGCCACCGATGATGCCGAGGATCATGCTGACCACGGTCAGCATGATGGTGATGAGGAGGCCCTGCATGATGGCCTCTGCGAAGACTCTCGAGCCGACCTTCTCCCAGCGGATGCTCGATCCCGTCGCGACGTCGTAGACGAGCTTCGCGAGGAAGAGGAGCACGATGGCGGCGAAGATCCATTGGCCGTAGTGCCGTAGCGGGACGATCTTGGGGGCATCGGCCGCGGGCGCGGCGGGGGCGGTGGTGACCGCTCCCGTCGCGCCCGCGGAGGGGCCGGTCGAGGTGTTCACTGTTCTTCAGCTCCGTTGTTGTTCGTCAGCTCCGCGGGCGCTATTCGGCGCCGTTGATGGTGACTTCTTCGACGGCTCCGCCTTCCTGGCCGTGGGCGGCGAGGATGTCGGTGTACGTGCCGTCGGCGACCAGGGACTGCAGTGCGGCCTGGATGGCTGCGCTCAGCTCGTTGTCCTTCGCGACTGCCATGCCGAGGGGCTCAGGCTGGAAGGGCTCCTCGTTGGCGAGCTCGAAGCCGCCGGCCTGCTCGACGTTGTAGCTCGCGACCGGGTACTGGCTGACCGACGCTGCCGCGCGGCCGGACTGCACCTGGATGAGGGCGTCGTTGTCGGTGGCCTGCGCCGAGATCTCGATGGGGCTGGAGGCGCAGATGTCGCTGTTGAAGGCTTCGAGGATGCCCTGCTGCGCGGAGTCGCGGAGCACGGAGACCGCCTTGCCGCAGAGGTCTGCCTCTGCGGTGATGCCCTCGGGGTTGCCTTCTGCGACGACGATGCCCTGGCCCGCGTTGAAGTAGTCGACGAAGTCGTAGTTCTCCTGGCGCTCCGGGGTGTCGGTCATGGCTGCCACGACGACGTCGTAGCGGGCCGTGTCGAGCGATGGGAGGAGCGTGTCGAAGGCGACGTTCTCGATCTGCACCTCGAGGCCGAGCTTCTGGCCGACTGCCTTGATGAGGTCCATGTCGAGGCCGATGACGGTCGCGCCGTCAGCGTCGAGGTACTCGTAGGGCGGGTAGTACGCCTCGGTGCCGACCGTGAGGGTGCCGGCGTCGGCGATCTCCTGCGGGAGGAGCGCGACTGCGGCCTCGTCCACGGCGACCTCGGAGACGTCCGCCTCCGGTGCATCGCCTGACGAGCATCCTGCGAGCAGTGCGGTGAGGGCGACGAACGAAGCGCCAGCCAGGCCCGCCTTCATGAGCTTCTTGGATGCCATGTGAATTTCTCCTTCTCTCGATCACCAGCGGTGATCATCTGTAGGCAACATGCGTAATCTAGGAGGCAACTTGCCGCTGGATGGGCCAAGTCACGCAGGGTTTACAAGGGCGTTACGTGCCGAGCGAACGCTCGGTCCGCCAGGGAACCGACAGTACTGCGTGGATGGAGCTCAGGTGGTGCCTCCCCACGCTGCGGGAGCGAGCACCCAGAGGAGCTCGACCCCCTCAGTCGAGTCGCGTGTGTGCCACGTGTGCGGTTCGCGCCCGTCGAGGGTGATCGAGTCTCCGGACTCGAGCTCCCACGTCTCGGAGGCGAGGACCACGGTGATCGATCCGCGCAGGACGTGCAGGAAGTCGACCTCGCAGTTCACGGAGTAGAGCTCCGCTCCCCCGGTGCCCGACATGCCGGCGTCGACTCGCGAGCGCACCACCTGGAAGCGCGGATCGTTGCGGGGGCTGAGGAGCCGCTCGTACACGTTCGTGCCGCCGAGGTTGATCTGCGGCGCGTCCTCGAAGCGCACGAGCTGCGCATCAGGCGCGCTGAACAGCTCGCCGACCTCGATGTTGAGCACGTCGCAGAGCAGCACGAGCGTCGACACGCTCGGCGACGTCTGGTCGCGTTCGACGCGGCTCAGGAAGCTCTTGCTGAGCCCCGTCGCGCTGGCGAGCTGCTCGATCGTCATCTGCCGCAGCTGGCGCACCGATCGGAGCCTGCCGCCGATGGCGGCCGGCTCGTTTCGAGGCACGACGGGCAGCGCTCTCATCGGTGCACCGCGGGCCGATGCGTGTGGGTCGCCTCGAACAGCTCGAGGGTGGCGGGCAGCACGAGCACTCGTGGGCCGGGGGTGCGGATGCTGTCGGCGAGCTCCTCGGCGAGCGTCTCCATCTCCACGGCCCGCGACTCGACGCCGAAGGCTCGGGCGACGGCGAGGTAGTCCGGCCCGGTGAGCTCGGTGGCCGTCGCTCGCCCGTACGCCTCGTTCATGTAGCCGCGCAGCACGCCGTAGCCGCCGTCGTCGACGACGAGCCAGGTGACGCTGAGCTGCGACTGCGCGAGCGTCGACAGCTCGGCGACGCCGTACAGGCCTCCGCCGTCTCCAGAGATCGCGACGACGGGCGCCCCGTTGGGGTTCTCGCGCGAGCGCGAGGCGAAGGACGCGCCGATGGCACCAGGCAGGCCGAAGCCGAGGCCGCCGCACTGCCCGTTCTCGTACACGCCGCCGCGAGCATCCCACGCCGACCATGCCCAGTAGGCGCTGATCGTCATGTCCCAGAAGGTCGCGACGTCGTCCGGGATGGCCGAGCGGAGCGTATCCAGCAGCTCGCGCTCCGTGGCGAGCGGCTGCGCATCCAGCCGCGTGCGGACGGTGGCGAGCAGCTCCTCGATGGCGGGGCGCGCATCCGCTCGCTCGCCGACACCCATCGTGCGGAGGCGGTCGAGGATGCCCTGCAGCGCCAAGCCTGCATCCGAGCGCAGCGTGATCGTGCCGTCGTGGTTGGCGCCGAGCACCCGCGCGTCGGCGTCGATGTGGATGACGGTGCCCTTGGGCGCCAGGCGGAAGTAGTTCGAGGAGAGCTCGCTGAGGCCCGTGCCGATCACCAGCAGCACATCGGCAGCCTCGAGGAACTCGGTGGTCGCGATGTCCTCGATCCAGCCCTCGGCCGACAGCGGGTGCACCCACGGGAACGCGCTGCGCCCGCCGTACGTGGTGACGACCGGTGCCTGCAGCTGCTCCGCGAGCTGCTCGAGCAGCTCCCCCGCGCCGGAGCGGACGACGCCGCCGCCCGCGTAGACGCGGGGTGAGCTCGACGCGGCCAGCAGCTTCGCGACGGAAGCGAGCTGCGTGTCCGATGCCTCCGGCGCGAGCGCGTAGGCCTCGGCCGCGATGCCGCCGAGCTGCCCGTCGACGAGCTCGATGCTCGCCTGCTGCACGTCATGCGGCACCTCCACGTAGACGGGACCGGCCGGCGCGCTCTGCGCGGTGCGCCACGCGTCGACGAGCATCGGCACGATCTGGTCGACCGAGCGGATGCTCCAGGTGGCTTTCGCGATGCCGCGGAAGTGCGCCTCCTGGTCGCGCAGCTCGTGCAGGTAGCCGTGCGCCTGGCCGCCGATCCCCGGGGTCGGGACCTGCGCGGAGATGAGGAGCACGGGCGAGCTCGCCGTTGCCGCTTCCTGCATGCCAGGCAGCGCGGTGAGCGCACCCGGCCCGGCGGAGAGGAGCAGCGGGGTCACGGTCCCGGACACGCGGGCGTGCCCGTCGGCCATGAACGCGGCGTTGTTCTCGACGCGCGCGCCGAGGTAGTCGAGCGAGCTGTCGCCGAGCGCGTCGAACATGGGCAGCGCGTGCTGCCCCGGGAGCCCGACGACCCGTTCGGCGCCGAGCGCCTCGAGCGTTCGGATGACGAGTTCTCCGCCGGTGACGTTCTCTGACATCGCTTACCAGTCCCTCTGCAGTTCCATCGTCGAGCAGTGCAGCCCGCCGCCGTTCTTGTTGATCTCCCGGTACGTGACGGGGATGATCTCGACCCCGTACTTCGAGTTGAGGAGCTCGGCCGTGCGCGGCAGGTGCGACGGGAAGAGCAGCTTGCGGCGGTCGAGGGTGAGCAGGTTGCACGCCCAGTCCTCCTGCGGCGCGACATCCACCGTCTCGATGCCCAGCTTCCAGAGCGCGTCGAGGAAGTCGTACGGCGCGATGCGCGAGTTCACGAGCGCGAGGTCGTCGTCGAGCATGGCGCAGCACAGGTCGAGGTGGATCTGGTAGCCGGGCATCTGCGAGTGGATGAGCTGGATGCCCTGCTCTTCGAGGATGTTGCGCAGCTGGCGGTAGCCTTCGACGTTGCAGCGCACCGACGTGCCGAAGAACGCGAGGTCGGGGCGCACCTTGATGAAGCTGCCGCCCTCGACGAGGCCGGTGCCGGTGATGGTGCCGAGGATCGGCATGCCCTGGGCCGCGACCGTCTGCGTGATGGACTGCTCCTCGCCGCGGCGCATGCGCGGGGCGAGTCGTCCGATGATCGCGCCGCCCGGGATGGTGACGAGGGGGTCGCGCGTGAACACCGACTTGGTGAAGCTGGACGCGAGGTCGGGGGCCATGACGACCTCGACGTCGTTGTCCTCGAGCACCGTGACGAAGCTGTCGAACTCGGAGTGCAGCTTCTCGAGGTCGGGGAACTCGCGACCGGACCAGTACCAGCGGCGGTCCGGGTCGACGTAGGCGCCGATCTCCGGCATCCAGGTCGACTCTCCGGCCTTCTCGACGGCTTCGAGGCCCGCGCTCGGGCGGCGCATCATGATCGTGCGGAGCCGTCCGACCTCATCCTGCGCGCCCCATTTGCGACCCCAGTATGCGGGCAGCTCTGAGTCGGCGAGGAAGCCCGGCTCTGCTTCTGGGCCGAGGAGGCGGTGGAAGGCGCCGTCTGACATCTCGAGGGTGGGGTCGACGTCGGTCATGTGAAAACCTTTCGTGGTCGCGTCGTTGCGACTCCAAGAGTTTCGCTCACGACATCATGCGTTGTCTAGTGCGAAACTACGACCGCTGTTTTCCGAGCGCGTCACGCCCATGTTTCCGGCCCGTAACTTCTGCTGAGTCCACGCATAGCCACGTTTCTGCAACTATGCACGCATGACCACGTACGAAGTGCAGCGCGAGGCCGTGGTCCCCGCGGACATCGAGCGTGTGCACGCGCTCATCGACTCCTTCCACAACTGGAGCGCATGGTCGCCCTGGGAGGACGTCGACCCGACGATGCGACGCGAGCACTCCGGACCGCAGGCTGGGCCCAGCGCCCACTACGCGTGGGAGGGCAACCGCAAAGCCGGCAAGGGCTCGATGACGATCGTCGCCTCCGCGCCGCAGCGGATCGACCTCGTCATCGACTTCGACAAGCCCTTCAAGGCGCACAACCCGACGTCGTTCATCCTCGAGCCCGTCGACGGCGGCACGCATGTTCGATGGCTCATGACGGGCGAGCACAGTGGCCTCGCGGCCATCGTCTTCCGGTTCATGTCGATGGACAAGCTCATCGGCCCCGACTTCGAGCGCGGCCTCACGCGACTCGAGGCGGCGGCCACTGCCTGACGCGTCCGCCTAGGGCAGCGGCAGGTCCTCCGCTGGCGCCTCGCCGAGTGCCTCGCGCAGCAGCGGCAGCGCCGCGGTCCACGCCATCGTCTCGATCTCCGCCGACGTCGAGTCGGCGGCAAGACCCTCGAGACCCTCGAAGCCCGAGTGGCGCACCGTCAGCGCGGAGCCGCCGTCGGCCGGTTCGATCGTGAACTCCACGACCGTGCTGTTCTGCGGCTGCGGGTCCTCCTCCGGCACGGCCGCGAGCCGGTAGCCGAAGCGGCGCGGCGACTCCACGAGCATCACCTCGCCGCGGAACGTCCCGTGCTCGGGCCAGTGGACCGCGAGCACGCCGCCAGGCTCGGCCTCGATCGTGGCGCCGCCGAACGCGTACCAGCTGGCGAACGACTCCTGCTCCGTGAGCATGCTCCAGAGCCGCTCCGGCGCGGCCTCGAAGGTGACGGACTTCTCGACGATCTCTGGGGCTTCAGCCATGGTCGCTCCTCAGCGCGGTGGATGCTCGACGCCCCATCTTCGCAAACCTCGCCGGGAGGCGCGCCCGAGCGGGCACGCAGAAGGGCCCGGCACCAGATGCGATCTGATGTCGGGCCCTTCTGCTGCGACGCGCTGAGCTCAGCGATCGCCGGATGCGCCTAGTGCATGGCCGGCGCTTCGGCGCCTTCACGCTTCGGTGTCGCCTTCACGAAGAACGCGCCGACGATGGTGACGATCGAGATGCATGCGCCAACGAGGAACGCGGCGTGGATGCCCTGCGCCTCCGCCGCGATCGGACCGAAGCCCTCACCTGCGGCAGCGACCGTCGAGTTCGCCATGACCACGACGAACATCGCCGTTCCTGCGGCTCCCGCGAGCTGCTGGGCCGTCGAGACGACCGCCGAGCCGTGGGAGTACCGCGAGCGGGGCAGGTCGCCGAGCGCGCTTGTCATGAGCGGCGTGAACATGAGCGCCAGGCCCACCGAGAGCGTGACGTGTGCGGCGATGACCATCCACTGCTCGGAGTTCTCGGTGAGCATCGTCATACCCCAGATGGCGGCGCTGACGATGATGGAACCGGGGATGATGAGCGGCTTCGTGCCGAGCTTATCGAAGAGACGGCCGACGAACGGCGCGAGCAGCCCCATCGTGAGACCACCAGGCAGCAGGGTCAGGCCGGCGCGGAGCGTGTCGTAGCCGAGCACCTCCTGCATGTAGATGGGCAGCAGGATGATCGTGCCGAAGAGCGACATGAAGCTCACGGCGAGCAGGACGAGCGACACTGTGAACTGGCGGCTCGTGAAGACGCGGAGGTCGAGCAGAGCCGAGTCGGTCTTCTGGCGGGAGATCTGACGCCAGATGAACGCGGCGAGCGCGAGCACGCCGACGAGGATCGGCACGAAGGCCGGCATGACGGCGGTTGCCGAGCTCTCGCCGAGGCCCGAGAACCCGTAGACGAGGCCACCGAACGCGAACGCGGAGAGGATGACGGAGAGCACGTCGATCTTCGCCTGGCGCGGCTCGGTGACGTTCTTGATGAACAGCGCGCCGAGCACAAGCGCGACGAGGGCGATGGGCAGGACGAAGCCGAACATCCAGCGCCATTCGAAGACCTGCAGGATGAGGCCGGAGACGGTCGGCCCGATGGCCGGGGCGACGGAGATGACGATGGAGATGTTGCCCATCGTGCGCCCGCGGCGCTCCGGCGGCACCATGTTGAGCACCGTCGTCATGAGCAGCGGCATCATGATGGCCGTGCCGGAGGCCTGCACGATGCGGCCGAGCAGCAGGATCTCGAAGCCCGGGGCCAGGAAGCAGAGCAGCGTTCCGAGCGAGAAGAGGATCATCGCGGCCATGAACACCTGGCGCACGTGGAAGCGCTGCAGCAGGAAGCCCGTGATCGGGATGACGACGGCCATGACGAGCATGAACGCCGTCGTGAGCCACTGACCAGTCGCCAGCGGGATGCCGAGGTCCTGGTTCAGGGCGGGCAGCGCCACACCCATGATCGTCTCGTTCAGGATGACGACGAACGCCGAGACGAGGAGGAGCGGGATGACGAAGCGAGTGCGCGGGTCGGTGCCCTGCTCGCTCGCGGATACGGCTGAGCCCGCGGATGCGGACTCGGCTGGGGTCGGTTCGGCGTCGCGTGTCGCGGTGCGCGAGTCGGTCACAGTACTCCTTGGGAGGTTCAGATCTTGGCGTGCGGGCACGCCCGCACGTTCGCTCTTAACGCTGAAAGCGCGCGCGGCATTCCCCGGCGCGTCGCTCAGCGGGTCGCGGCGAAGGCGACGTGAGCGGGTGGAAGGTGGACGATCACCGACTGGCGTTCTCGCAGTCCCCCTGGAATGCGCGAGCCGGTGTCGAGCGGAAGCCGCGCCGTGAGGCGGGGCGTCGTCTGCTCTTCGCCAAGAAGGAGTGTAGCCGTCACGGAGCCGAGGTCGCGCTCGAGGCGCAGGACTTCAGCGTGCCAGGTGTTCGGGGCGAGCGGCCGGGCCTGGGCGACAGGCCCCAGAGCATCGTCCGCACCGGGGAGGACGAGCTCAAGACGGTCAGTGCGGATGCTCGCGAACAGCGGCTCGCCCGGTCCGGCCCGCCCGTCAGACTCCCCTGGCGCGCCCGCCTGGCCGACGAGGTGGCCACGGATCTCACCGAGATCGCTGTGCGTCGCGAGCCCCGGCTCCCGCAACTCCACCTCGAACCCGGTTCGCCCGACAAGCGCCGCGACGTATGCGGTCGCCGGCCCCGCGGCGATGGCTTCCGGTGTGCTGAGCTGCGTGATCGCGCCTCCTTCGACGATCGCGATCCTGTCGGCCAGCGCAGCAGCATCCGCCGGGTCGTGCGTGACGACGAGGGCCGCACCCTCGAAATCCGCGAGCACGCGGCGCAGCTCGGCACGAACTTCCGAACGAGACTCCACGTCGAGGGCGGAGAGGGGCTCGTCGAGCAGCAGGACACGAGGCGAGGTCGCCAGCGCCCGGGCGAGCGCAACCTTCTGCGCCTGCCCTCCCGAGAGCTGGGCAGGGCGACGGGACGCGAGGTCGTGGATGCCGAGGCGCTCCAGCCATTCGGCGGCGACTCGGCGCGCCTCCCCGCGGCCGATTCCCCGAGCGCGCAGCCCGAAGGCGACGTTGTCGAGCGCGCTGAGGTGGCCGAAGAGGACGTAATCCTGGAAGACGACGCCGAGCTGTCGCTCCCTCGCGCCGAGCCGGACGCCTCCCGGCGCCTCCTCCGCGAGACGGCCCCCAAGCTCCAATGTTCCCCGTTCGAGTGCCGCGAGGCCGGCGATCGCGCGCAGGAGCGTCGACTTGCCTGCCCCGTTCGGGCCGAGCACGGCGAGCACCTCGCCCGGCCGCACCTCGAGCTCGTAGCTCGCGCGGAAGCCGCCGACGGCGACGCTCGCGCGGATGGCCAGCCCCGCGCTCATCCGCGCCGCCCCGAGCCCCTCGCGCGCACCGACCCCGAGGCGCCGAGCACCGCTGGAGTCCCTGCGACGCCGGACACCCAGCGACCCCGCAACGCGAAGAGCACGACGACCGAGACGAGCAGCAGCAGGAGCGCGAGGGCGATCGCCGCATCCGGATCCGACTGCATGGCGAGGTAGGTGGAGATCGGCATCGTCCGAGTGACCCCGGGGAGGCTGCCCGCGAGGGTGATGGTCGCGCCGAACTCGCCGAGGGCGCGGGCGAAGGCGAGCACCGCACCGGCCCCGATCGCAGGCCCGACCATCGGCAGCGTGACCCGCGAGAAGGTGAACCAGCGGGTCGCGCCGAGCGTCGCCGCCGCGTCCTCGACCCGGCGGTCCGCCCCGAGCAGCGCCCCCTCGACAGCGATGACGAGGAACGGCAAGGCCACGAACGTCTGGGCGACGACAACCGCGGCGCTCGTGAACGGAAGGCTGAACCCGGTGAGCTGGGCGATCGGGGCGCCGAGCAGGCCGGAGCGGCCGAAGAGGAGCAGCAGTGCGAGGCCACCGACGACCGGCGGGAGCACAAGCGGCACAAGCACCAGTACCCGGACCACGCGATAGAGGCGCTGACCTGGCAGCTCCGCGAGCGAGACGAGCCACCACGCGAGCGGCACCCCGATGACCAGGCAGACGGCCGTCGCCACGACGGCGCAGGAGAGCGAGAGCCACAGGGCCTGGCCGACGACCGGCTGGGCGACGATCTCCGGGAACTCAGCCCACGGCACGCGGAGGACGAGGGCCAGGATGGGCAGCGCGAGCAGCGCCAGAGCCACGAGCGCGAAGGGCGTCAGCGCCGCAGGCGGGCGGCGGCTCATCCCGGTCATGTCAGGCTGAGGAAGCCGGCTTCCTCGAAGACCTCGACGCCGCGGGCCGTCAGGATGAACTCGGTGAACGCGGCCGCCGCCTCAGGGTTCGGCGCCGCCTTGAGCGGGACGATGCCGTAGTTGTTGACAGCGTCGAGCGCTTCAGGGAACTCGATCGGGTCGACCTCGAGAGCCGCCGACTTCGCGTCGGTCGCGTAGACGAGGCCGGCGTCGACCTCCCCGAGACTCACCTTCGTGAGCACTGTCTTGACGTCGCTCTCGAGGGTGTCCGGCTTCGGCACGATGTCGGTCTGCTCGAAGATCTTCGCCGCGGCGGCGCCGCATGGCACCTCTTCGTCGCAGAGCGCGATCTTGAGCTTGGGGTCGGCGAAATCCTTCAGCCCCGTGATGCCAGCCGGGTTTCCTTCCGGGGTCACGATGACCAGCGCGTTGCGGGTGAACGTCGCCGGTGTCCACTCGACAAGCCCCGCATCCACGACCGTCCTCATCGTCGTGTCGTTCGCGGATGCGAAGACGTCGACGGGCGCCCCGCCCGTCACGATCTGCTCGGCCAGCGTCGAGCTGCCACCGAAGTTGAGCGTCACCGTGACGCCGGGGTGGTCGGCCTCGAACTCCTCCGCCAGCTGCGTGAACGTCTCGGTGAGCGAGGCGGCCGCGTAGACGGTGACGGTGCCGGTCGGGCCTGTCTCGGTGGGCGATGGCATGGGGTCGGCGCTGCCGGAAGGTGTCGCCGGACCGCCTGCGGGCGCGCAGCCCGCCAGGGCAGCCAGCAGAAGCACGCCAGCGGAGGCGGCGAGCGCGCGCACCATCCCGAGTCTCCGCGTCTTACGCACTGTGCACTCCTTCGATTCCCACGTTGGTGGCCTTCACGCTCGCCACGACAAGGCTTCCGACCACGAGGCCGAGCTCGTCGACGGCCTCGCGCGAGACCAGTGAGACGATTCTGAACGGCCCCGCCTGGACGTCGACCTGGGCCATGACGGTGTCGAGCGTCAGCTTCGTGACGATGCCGCGCATCCGGTTGCGAGCGGATGCGGGTGGCAGCTCCACGAGGTCACCGCGCGCGTCGCTCTCCGCGAGCTCCTTCGCGAGGGAGGCGAGCTGCACGCCGGAGACCGTCTTCGCGCCAGCCTCGCCCTCGAGGTCGAGGCGGCCGCTCGCGCCCCAGCGTCGCAGGGTGTCATCGCTGACTCCGAGGAGCGAGGCTGCCTCGCTGACGCGGTATCGCTGTTCTGGCACGGGGGCATCTTCTCACGGTGAACCGCAGATGCGTCCGTCGAGTCCGCTTTCGACCCGCAGGTGCGCTCAGGATCGTCGGCTGAGCGCGAGCTCGCGGCGCTACCGGAGGATCTCGACGAGCAGCACCCACGCGTTGAGGGTCGCCCCGGCGAAGGTGAGGAGGAACCCCGCGGCCACCCAGGAGAGCGCCTCCCACGTGCCGAACGCGAGGACTCCGCCGATGAGCATCGGCAGGAGCTGCAGGACGGTGAACGCCACACGGAGGATGTGCTCGCGCAGGTGCCCGTTCGGATTCCTGAACCCGATGACGCTCGTGCGCCAGTACAGCGCCGCCACGACCAGCGTGACGGCGAGTGTCACACCGCCGAACGCCATGTTGCTGATGCCGGGGATGAGGCCGGCCGCTCCGACGATGACGATGAGCAGCAGGGACGCGATGGTCGCGCCTGCCCTCGACGGCATGCTCTTGATCTTGATGATCATCGCGACGTTCACCGACATCGCCACGATGATGAGCCCGGCCAGAGCTGCGCCAGCGCCGACCGTGGCGACGAAGAAGCTCTCCCAGGCGTCGACGCTCATGCCTTGACCTCTTCCGTGGGCAGGATGCGGTCGGGGCGCGAGTAGATGGCCATCGACTCCCCGCGGAGGAAGCCGATCAGCGTCATGCCGCTGGCTTCGGCGAGCTCGGCGGCGAGCGATGACGGCGCGGAGACGGCGGCGAGGATGGGGATGCCCGCCATCTTGGCCTTCTGCACGAGCTCGAAGCTCGATCGCCCTGAGACCTGCAGCACCGTTCCAGTGAGGGGCAGCCGGTCGTTCTGCACGGCCCAGCCGACGACCTTGTCGACGGCGTTGTGGCGGCCGACGTCCTCGCGCAGCACGAGCAGCCTGCCGGTGGCGGCGTCGAAGAGCGCGGCGGCGTGCAGGCCGCCCGTCTTCTCGAACACCGCCTGCTGCTCGCGGAGCTTGTCGGGGAACGTCACGAGCAGCCCCGCATCAAGCGTCACCGGGTCGCTCGCCACCTCGTAGCTGGAGGTCAGCTCGACGGCGTCGATGCTCGCCTTGCCGCAGAGCCCACACGAGCTGGTCGTGTAGAAGTTGCGCGCGAGGTCGGGGTCAGGCTGCGGGGTGTCCGCCGACAGGAGCACGTCGAGCACGTTGTAGGTGTTGAGCCCGTCGGCAGTGCCATCGGCGCCCGCGCAGTACATCGCCGACCGGAACTGATCGCCTCGGGCGATGACCCCCTCCGAGACGAGGAAACCCGCCGCGAGCTCGAAGTCGTTGCCAGGCGTGCGCATGGTGATCGCGAGCTGCTGGCCTCCGACGCGGATCTCGAGGGGCTCTTCGGCCGCGAGGAAGTCGGCCTTCCGGCTCGGGGGCTTCCCGAGACTCAGCCGCGTGACGCTTCGCCGCACCGTGATCCGACCCACGCGCCCATGCTAGCCGCCCCCGCGCATCCGCACGCGGACCTGCACCGGAACGACGCCGGTCCCGGGCGGCTCGGGATGCGGCGGTAGGGTGACGCCATGCGTCTCGCCCCGCTTGTCGACCCCTCCCCTGAACTCGGTGGTGACGAGCTCGCCCGCACGGCACGCCAGCGCCGCCTGCCGGAGCTCGGCGAGATCGGCCAGCGTCGCCTCGCGGCGAGCAGGGTCGCCGTGCTCGGCGCCGGCGGCCTCGGAGCCCCCGCCCTGCAGTACCTGGCGGCCGCCGGGGTCGGCACGATCGGCATCATCGACGCGGATGCGGTCGAGCCGAGCAACCTGCACCGGCAGGTCATCCACGGCATCGGCGACGTCGGCGCTCGCAAGACCGCGAGCGCTGCCCGCAGCCTCCGCGAGCTCGCGCCGGACGTCACCGTCATCGAACATGACGAGCGGCTCGACGAGTCCAACGCGACGCGTATCCTCGGCGGCTACGACCTGGTGCTCGACGGGGCAGACAACTTCGGGACCCGCTACGCCGTCGCCGACGCCTGCGAGCATCTCGGCCTCCCCCTCGTTTGGGGGTCCGTGCTTCGCTTCGACGCGCAGCTCAGCGTGTTCTGGTCGGCGCCGCCTGCCCCCGCCGTCGGCGTCACGCTGCGGGACGTCTTCCCGGAGCCGCCGCCAGCCGGGTCCGTGCCGTCCTGCGCCGAGGCCGGCGTGCTCGGCGCTCTCTGCGGCATCGTCGGCTCGATGATGGCGGTCGAGGCGATCAAGCTCGTTACAGGCATCGGCGAGGTGCTGCTCGGCAGGCTCGTCGTGGTCGAGGCGCTCACGATGCGCGTCTCCGAGCTGCCGCTGCGCGCGGTCCCCCAGCAGCTCCCCGCACAGCCCTCGGCGCGGACCGCTGCCCGGGATCAGCCGGCGGCGTCCCCACCAGGACAGCCGAGCCCGCTCGATTTCGACCCGACCCGGGACGCGCGCGGCCACTTCGTCGACGTGCGAGAGCCGGACGAGTACGCGGTCGACGCGATCCCCGGTGCCCATTCCCTCCCGCTCAGCGAGCTGATCCACCTCGAGCGAGAGCCAGAGGCTCTGACCGCTCGCCTGCGCCACCTCCTGCGTGAAGATGAGGCCGAGGTCCCCACACCGCTCAACCTCTACTGCGTCTCCGCGACGCGGGCACGACGTGCCGCGCTGCTGCTCGCCCCGCACGGCTACGAGGTGCGCGTCGTCCAGCCGTCGGCCCTCAGCCTGCTCCGGGCCCCAACCGGACTGCCGGACGCCGACGCAGCTCAGGCCGGGACGCTCGCATGATCGAGGTCGAGACCCAGCTGGCTCGCGTGCTCGCGGAGACACGGCCCCTGTCGAGCGAGACCGTTGCGCTCGCGGCAGCCCACGGGCGCGTCATCGCCGAGACCGTCGCCTCGAGGTACGCGCTGCCGCCGTGGACGAACTCCGCAATGGACGGCTACGCGGTGCGCTCCGCCGACGTGGCCACCGCGAGCGCGGACACCCCCGTCACCCTCGAGGTCGTCGCTGATCTGCCCGCCGGCGCGTCGGCGGACCCAGCCCTCTCGCCGGGGCAGGCCGCACGCATCATGACCGGTGCACCCGTCCCGGCGGACGCCGATGCGATCGTACCCGTCGAGGCGACGGACGGAGGCGAGCGGCGAGTGAGCGTCACCGCCCCCGCCGCCCCCGGCGTGCACATCCGCTCGGCTGGGGAGGACCGCCAGCCGGGTGATGCGCTCGTCTCGGCCGGGTCACGCGCCGGAGCCGAGGTGCTCTCCGCGCTGGCATCCGCCGGCTACGGCAGCATCGCCGTGGCTCGACGCCCTCGAGTCGCCGTCATCGCCACGGGCAGCGAGCTCGTCGCCCCTGGCGAGCCGCTCGACCGCGGCCAGATCCCTGATTCCAACTCGCTGCTCATCTCCTCGCTCGCCATCGAGCACGGGGCGGAGCTCGTCGAGGTCGTCAGGGTCTCCGACGACATCGCCGACCTCGACACGGCGCTTCGGCGGCTCGCCGGCCGGTGCGACGTCATCGTGCTCACGGGTGGTGTGAGCATGGGCGCCTACGACCCCGTCAAGGAGCTCCTCTCTCCCGGCGGCCAGGTGAGCTTCGAGAAGGTCGCCATGCAGCCGGGCAAGCCGCAGGGCTTCGGCCGCCTCGGTGACCCCTGGGTCGGAGCGGGCGAGCCCGGCCCCCTCGTGTTCGGCCTCCCCGGCAACCCCGTGAGCGCCTGGGTCTCATTTCTCGTGTTCGTGCGGCCGTGTCTGCGCGCGCTGCAAGGCGCATCCCTCGTCGAGGATCCGCGGCTGAGCGCGCGAGCCGAGACCGGATGGCGCACCCCGCCGGGGCGCCGCCAGTACCTGCCCGCACGCATTCGCCTTACCGATGCGGGAGTCCTGGTCTCCCCGGCAGCCGCCCGGGGGTCCGGCTCACACCTCGTGGGCAGCCTCGCCGATGCGAACGGCTACGCCATCGTCGATGCGAGCGTCGAGCGGGTGCAGGAGGGTGATCTGGTGCACGTCGTTCGGCTGATGTCGGACGTCGGTGCAAGACTCTGAGCATGACGAACTTCACGCACCTCGACGCAGCCGGCCACGCACGCATGGTCGACGTCACCGAGAAGCAGCCGACCGTGCGCGCCGCGACGGCGTCCGGCATGGTCTTCTGCGGCGAGCAGGTGCTGGAGGCGCTCACGAGCGACGCCGTGCCGAAGGGTGACGCGTTCGCGGTGGCGCGCATCGCCGGCATCCAGGGTGCGAAGAAGTGCGCCGAGCTCCTCCCGCTCGCCCACATCATCGGCGTCCACGGCGCGGCGGTCGACCTCGAGCTGCGCGACGACGGCGTGCTCATCACGGCGACCGTGCGCACGGCCGATCGCACGGGCGTCGAGATGGAGGCCTTCACCGCCGTCTCGGTTGCGGCGCTCGCGCTGGTCGACATGGTGAAGGGCATCGACAAGTCGGTGACGATCGGCGACATCAAGCTCATCGCGAAGACCGGCGGGAAGTCCGGGCCGTGGAAGCGCGAGCAGTAGGGCAGTCGCCCGGCGCGCCCACGGCGTCTGTCGGGTTCGACGCCGTCATCCTGGCCGGTGGCCGCGGCTCGCGCCTGGGAGGTGTGAGCAAGGGCGAGCTCGAGATCGGCGGTCGTCGCCTCGTCGACATCGCCGTTGTCGCCGCGAGGGATGCCGGGGCGAGACGGATCGTCGTCGTCGGTCCGGTTGCCGTGGCTTCACCTGCCGTGGTCGTGCGCGAGGAGCACCCGTTCGGCGGGCCGGCGGCTGGGCTGGCGGCGGCTCTCCCGAGCGTCGAGTCGCCGCGTGTCCTGCTGCTCGCCTGCGACATCCCGCGCGCCGCCGAGCTCGTCGCGCTGCTGGTCGGGCGCCTCGAGTCGCAGCCGGCCGAGCTGTGCGAGGCGGACAACGCCTCCGGCCCGGACGGCGCTGTGATCGTCGACTCGGATGGGCGCGTGCAGTGGCTCGCTGGGCTCTACCGCGCCGAGGCGGTGAAGCAGGCGCTCGCGAACTCTCCGGGATCGGGCGCGCACGGTCTCCCTCTCCGCCGGGTCCTCGAGCACCTCGAGCTCGCGCGAGTGCTCGACGAGACCGGCGCCGCCGCAGACATCGATACCCCCGAGCAGCTGGAGGCGGCACGCGCGCTGGCCGCCGCCTCCGCATCCCAAGGCCTGCCGACAGACCAGCCGACAACGAGGAAGGAACCGTCAGCGATGACCGAGAAACCCAAGCATCTGCCCCCTGAGGCGCTCGACGCGTGGCTTGCCGAAGCCAAACGCGTGCTCGAGCTCGACGACGACATCGGCGTCGCCGTCGTGCTCGATGTCGCCAGGGACGTCGCCCACAACGTCGCTCGGCCCGCGGCGCCACTCACGACGTTCGCGCTCGGGCTCGCGCTAGGGCGGCAGAGCTCTGCCGCAGACTCCCCCGAGGTGTTCGCGCGCCTCGCCGAGCTCGTCACCGAACGGGCTCTCGCCTGGGAGCATCAGGCATGAGCGCGGCGTCGCGAGTGCGCGTCTTCGCCGGCGCCGCCGAGGCCGTGGGCGGCAGCGAGTTCGCGGTCGAGATCGACTCGATCGGCGCGCTGTTGACGGCGCTCAACCCGTCGGCTGACGCTCACATCGCCGAAGTCCTCGCGCGCTGCTCCTTCCTCGTGGACGGGGTGCGAACCTCCGACGCCGGCGCGACCATCGCGCCCGGAGCATCCGTCGACGTGCTCCCGCCCTTCGCTGGCGGCTGATCGCTGCCGACCGCCAGGCGCGGCGCGAACGGCCGACTGCGCGTCGCCCGCTAGCCGCCGATCGCGTTCATGCCGCGGGCAGGCTGCAGGAAGCTGGGGTCGTTGATGGCGTGCCCGGGCAGCTTGTTGTGGATGCACGAACGCAGCATCGCGTCGACCGCCAGTTCCGAGTCGGTCCAGTTCCCAGCCGCGTGGCGTGCTCGCGCGGCATCGTCGGCGTCGAGCGCGAAGCTCGGGTCCGCGCGGAGGATCGGCATGAGGTCGTACTCGCTCGTCGAGAACAGGCAGTTGCGGAGCTGCCCGTCAGCCGTGAGCCGCAGGCGGTCGCAGTTCCCGCAGAACGGCGCGGTGACGGAGGCGATGACACCGACCGTGTGCGGCCCGCCGTCGATGGTCCACCGTTCGGCCGGCGCACCGCCGCGTCCGGGGACCGGGGTGAGCTCGAATCTCGCGCCGAGGGCCTCGAGGATCTCCTCCCGGGTCACCATCTGCATGCGATCCCAGGTGTGGCCGGCGTCGAGCGGCATCTGCTCGATGAAGCGCATCTGCGCGTCGTGCTCCATGGCGAACTCCACGAGCTCCACGATCTCGTCATCGTTCACGCCGCGCATGGCGACGGCGTTGAGCTTGAGCGGGCGCAGCGACGACGCCTGCGCGGCGCGGATGCCGGCGAGCACCTCGTCGAGCTTGTCGCGCCGGGTGAGGGACGTGAAGCGGTCGCGTCGCAGGGTGTCGATGGACACGTTGAGACGGTCGAGACCCGCGTCGATGAGCTGCGGCAGCATCCGCGGCAGGAGGATGCCGTTGGTGGTCATCGCCACTTGCACGCGTCCGTTCGGCCCCTCGATCGCGGAGATGCGCCGCACGATGTCGGCGGCGTCGCGGCGAAGGAGCGGCTCCCCGCCGGTCAGTCGAAACGTCGTGATTCCGGATGCGGCGGCGAGCTGCGCGATGCGCACGATCTGGTCGGTCGTGAGGATGCTGTCCTTCTCGAGGAACTCGTTGCCTTCCGCCGGCATGCAGTACGTGCAGCGCAGGGAGCACTTGTCGGTCAGCGAGATGCGGAGGTCGCGGTGCACGCGCCCGTGCGTGTCGACAAGCGGGGCCCCGGGCGCAGCTGCGAGCTGCGGCTCCACGAGCCGTGGCCTGCGCGAGATCGTGACGGGCACTGCGCTCATGGCAGGCCGACCCAGGATGCGGCGCCGTCAGCCTCGTGCTGGTGCTTCCAGATCGGCACCTCGGACTTCACGTCTTCGACGAGGGCGCGGCTCACGTCGTAGGCCTCGCCGCGGTGGGCGCTCGAGACGCAGGCGATGAGTGCGATGTCGCCGACCTTCAGGTGCCCGATCCGGTGACTCACGGCGATTCGGACGCCGTCTTGAGCATGGGCCGTGACGAGCCCCTCGAGCACGCGCTCGGCGTCTGGGTGCGCGGTGTAGTCGAGCGAGACGACGCGGCCGGCGGCCTCCGGGTCGTGGTCTCGGATCTGCCCGACGAAGGTCACGACGGCGCCCGCTCGGGGGTCGTCGACGGCGGCGAGATGCTCGGCGAGCAGGAGCTCGTCGGTGGTCACGCGGGCGAGGGGGGTGCCGGTCACGAAGGGTGGTCTCCGCCACGCAGCTGGTCGAGGATGTGCGGGATGAGGGGCGCCAGCAGCGCCACGCCGTCGCGGGCCGCGCCAGGTGAGCCCGCGAGGTTCACGACGAGGCTCGGCGCTCCGCGGCCAGGCCGGTCGATGATGCCGGCGAGGCCCCGCGAGAGGACCGCGGTCGGCACCCGGTCGCGGGCTGTGGCCCTGAGCGCTTCAGCGATGCCGGGAAGCTCACGTGTGATCAGCGGCCAGGTGGCCTCCGGCGTCTCGTCGCGCGGCGAGAGCCCGGTGCCCCCGAGCGTGACGATGAGCTGCGCGCCAGCATCCGCTGCGTGCGCGATGGCATCGCGCACGACGGTCGCACCGTCCGGGACGACCGAGAGTGCGACGGAGGTGTAGCCGTGCCTCGCGAGTGCGTCGACCGCCGCAGGACCGGAGAGGTCCTCGCGCTCGCCCCGAGCCGAGCGATCGGAGACCGTGATGACGGCGATCGTCGCCTGCTGCTCTTCGTTCGATGCTTGCCGCTCGAGGGACGCTTCCTGCATGGGTCGAGCGTACCTGCTCGGCTCTCGGGGAAGCCCTGCTCAGGCCGCGAGCGCGCCGGTCGCTGCGGCGATGCCGAGGAGCACCACGGCGAGGAGGGGGAAGCTCCCCTGGATGCTGCCCGCGCGCAGCTTCGTGCGGTCGCTCGTGACGAGCACCAGGGCGGCGAGCAGCATGGACCCTGCGCCGGCGAAGATCAGCGTTGGCCCGATCGCTGGGTGACCTGCGACCGTGAGCACGACCCCCAGGCCGGCCATGATCGCGAGGAACAGGTTGTAGAAGCCCTGGTTGAAGGCCAGCGACTTCGTGGTCTCGGCGACCTCGAGCGACGGGATGCCGAACGTTCTCCGAGTCGATTCGGCCGTCCATCGGAGGGATTCGAGGATGAAGATGTAGACGTGCACGAGGGCCGCGAGAGCGGCGAGGACGAGGGCGGCGACAAGCACGAGATGCTCCTAGATCGGTGTATTCTGAAACGAACGTTACAGTATCGGGGGCCAGATGGCACGCACGAAGAACTTCGAGCAGGATGACGCGGTTCGAGGGGCGCGCACGCTCTTCTGGCGCCAAGGCTACGACTCTGCATCCACGAGCGACATCGAGGCCGCGACGGGCTTGAGTCGGTCGAGCATCTACAACACCTTCGGCAGCAAGCGAGGACTCTTCGACGCCGCCGTGCAGAGCTACCTCGACGACGTCGTGCATCCCTTGCTCGCACCGCTGCTCGCCGAGCCCGTCTCCGCGTCCGCCCTCGATGACTACCTTGCGAGACTCTCGGCAGCCGTCGCCGCACAGGGTCGACGAGACGACGTGCGCGGCTGCCTCCTCCTCGCCACCGCCGCGAGCTCACTTGCACGTGACCCAGCGGTTCGCGACACCATCACCGACTATCGCGCGACACTCGAGCGGGCGATCCTCCGCGGCACCGCCGCACTCGGCCACCCCCGCGAGACCGGCGCCCTGGTGACGTCAGCGGTCGTCGGGGCGCTGACCATCGCGCGCGTCGACACTCGCGCGGCGACGGATGCACTCGAGGCCGCCCGCGCCGCCGTCCGCACCTGATCCAGTGACCTCTCTGAGATTCATCAACTCAGTGGTTGACATGCGTTCAACTCGGTCGCAGACTTGGGCCATCAACCATCTGGTTGACAAAACACCCCGAGGAGCCATGGACCACGACGCGCTCTCCCCCGTCTTCGCCGCACTCGCCGACCCGACTCGACGAGACCTCATCGCCAGGCTCGCCGATGGCGACGCGACGGTCGGCGAGCTCGCCGCCCCCTACGACGTCTCCGTGCAGGCCATCTCGAAGCATCTCCGCGTTCTCGAGGATTCCGGACTGGTCTCCCGCACGAGCGACGCGGTCCGCGCTCCCCGCCACCTCGAAGCCGAGGTCCTCAGCCTGATGACCACATGGATAGAGCGCTACCAGGCGACCGCCGAGGCCAGATTCCGCCGACTCGACGCGCTCCTCGGGTCCCAGACCGACCAGACCCCACCCACAGCAGCAGCACCCGAGAAAGGAACACCATCATGAGCACCACCTCAGCCAAGGACACCGTCGTCACCGTCGGCGAGGACCTCCCGAACATCACCGTCGTCCGCGAGTTCGACGCCACACCCGAGCGCGTCTTCTTCGCGTTCATCGACCCCGACCTCTTCACCAAATGGGTGGGGCCGCACGACGTCTCCACCAACATCGACCACTGGAACGCCGTCACGGGAGGCGCCTACCGCTGGGTGAACCTGCAGGGCGGCGAGGAGATCGCGAGGTTCTTCGGCTCGTTCCACGAGGTCCGCGAGAACGAGCGCATCGTGCAGACGCAGACCTTCGAGATGATCCCGGACGGCGTCCTGCTCGAGACCATCACCTTCGAGGCACTCGAGGGCGGCCGCACGAGGGTCACGAGCACGAGCCTGCTCGAGTCCTTCCAGATGCGCGACGGCCTGGTCGCGAGCGGCATGGAGCACGGCGTGCGGGACGGCTACGAGAAGCTCGACGCGCTCCTCGCCGCGTAGCGCGACGCGCACATCCCGCCGCGCCGCGCCCCAGCACAAGGCAGGCACCCACGAGCCTGTCCAACTTCAGTGCGATATCCGCTCCGATCGCCCCCAAGAGCGCCGGGATGACCGAAATCGCACTGAAGTTGGACAGCTCACGTCGGCGGACAAGCGGACGAGCGCGCCCCGGCCCTGTCGCCTCAGGCCGCGAGCGCCGCCCGGGGCAGCCGATCGAAGAGCTTGTCGAAGACGGCCAGCCGGTCGAACTGCAGTGCGTAGTCCCTCGCCTGGACGGCGAGCAGTCGGCGTTCGGCGGCGCTCGTCTCGAGCACGGCCGTGTTCAGCGCCTCGGCGATCGACGACGGACTGTTGACGGGCACGATGAGGGCGTGGTCGCCGACAGCCTCCCCCACCCCTCCCGTGACGGTCGTGATGACGGGGCCTCCACCTGCGAGCATCTTCTCCGCGAGCGCGATCCCGAAGGTCTCGATGAACTCCGGGCGCGGCTTCGTCGGCAGCACGAACGCGGCGCAGCCCGCCATGAGGAAGGGCTTCTCCGCGTCGCCGACGTCTTCGAGGAAGTGGATGCGGTGGGCGAGCGGCGACGCGGCCCCGATGGCCTTGAGCTCCTCGGCTTGCGGCCCGCGCCCGGCGATGACGAGCTGGATGTCGGGGTCGTCGGCGACGCGGGACTGCTCGAAGCCCGCGATGAGGTCCTCGACGCCCTTCGCCTCGGTGAGGCGCGACAGGAACATGACGTAGCCGTCGCGCTTCAGCCCGCGCGCCTCGACGGCGGCGGTGATGTCGGTGTCCGCGAGGCCGACGTAGGCGCTCGAGTCGATGGCCGGGTAGGAGATCTCGATGCGGTCTTCGCACTGGGGCGCGTAGCGGGTGCCGTGCTGCGCGTCCACCTTCGCCGCCTCCCCCACGATGAGGTCGCGCGTGTACTCGGAGACGGCGACGCAGACGTCCTGCGACAGGTAGGCGGAGAGGATGTGGGCGGCGGCCCCGAGGCGGCCTTCCTCGACGGCGTGCTTGACGACGTTGGTGACGTCGGATCCGACCGCCTCGGCGATCGTCGTCACGTTGACGGGGAGGCCCGTCGAGCGTGCGACGGTGAGCGCCTCGGCCACGGCGAGCGTGTGCGGGCTGAGGTACAGCGACATGCACACGGTCGGGACTCCGTCGGTGAAGAGCTCGACTAGGCGCCCGATGAGGCCGGCGAGGTAGCGACCGTCGGGCACCTTGTAGTCGCCGACGGGTGCTGGTCGGTCGACGAAGATGCCGTCGCTGTATGGCATGACGGTCTCGAGCGGCTTGAGCGGCAGCCCTGCCGCCTGGAGGCGCTCGATGGGCCAGGTGACGATGCGGACTTCGTCGAAGCCGCGCAGGCGTGCGGCTTCCGCGAGGTTGCGGGCTTCCACGGAGTGCCCGCAGATGACCGGATCGGCGCGGACGACGATCACGAGGCGGTTCTGGATCTTGTTCATGAGGGCCCTCCCGGGGTTGGTGTCGACGGCAGGCCGTCGGCGGTGGGTGGTGGTGGGGGTGAGGTGATGGGGGCGGATGCTGGGGCTGGGAACGAGGTGGGGAGGTCCTGCTCACGGGTTCCCCAGTCGCTCGGCTCGGGTCCGAGCTCGAGGTGGAGCTCCTGCGCGGCCATGAGCTCGCTCGGCGAGAGCCAGCTGCGAGCGAGTGGGCGCCCGTCGAGGTGGGCGCTCTGCACGTACTGCACTGGTCCGCCGTGGGTGGGCTCGCGGAAGCCTGTTGTGGTGATGCGGAAGCGCTCGCCGTAGACCGCGAGCGAGGACTCCGCGAAGGCTGGGGCGTTGACGAGGAAGCTCGCCTGGCCTGCGACGGGGAACAGCCCGAGCGAGGCCCAGACGTACCAGGAGCTGAGGCCGCCGGAGTCGTCGTTGCCGGGCAGGCCGCCCCGTCCCGTCGCATACTGCTGGGTGATGACGGCGTGCACGATCTCGGCGGTGCGGTCCGGTCGCCCCGCGTAGTGGTAGGCCCAGGGGGCCTCCATGTCCGGCTCGTTGTTGAGGCCCTCGAAGCGGCCGAGTGCGTAGCCGGCGGCGAGCTCCTCGATGCCAGGCGAGCGGCCCGGCTGCTTCACGGGCGGCGCGCCGTAGCCGAAGAACTCGTCGAGCTGGGCCACGAAGCCCTCCGGCCCGCCGCTCAGCTGCATCCGCCCCGCCATGTCGTGGAGGATGCGGAACGAGTAGTTGTGCTTGGAGCCCTCGTAGAAGTTCGAGTCGACGAGCAGGCCCGTCTCGGGGTCGAACGCCCCCTTCCACTGCCCTGCGCGCTTCTCGAGCTGCTGCACGAGCTGCAGGTCGCCGACGCGGGCGGCGACGCGGGCCGTGCACCAGTAGCCGAACGCGAGGTCGAGCGTGTGGGTGATGGGGTGGGCGACGCCGCGCAGCAGGAACTCCTCGCCGTAGGTGCGCCGCAGGTCGTCGGCCATGTGCACGAGCGCCCAGTCCCAGTCTATGCCGGGCAGTCCGAGCTGGCAGAGGTCGGCGAGGAAGGTGTGCGCGAGCGCGCTGCCCTGCCTTGAGAAGCGGTCGCTGCCCTTGGCCATGCGGTAGCCGATGGGGAAGTTGCCTTCCTCCTCGCAGATGGTGAGGAGCGCGTTAGCGAGTTCGACGGCCTTGTCGGGGCGCAGCGCGGTGAGCAGGGGCAGCTGGGTGCGGTAGATGTCCCACATCGTCGAGAGGTCGAAGACGAAGGGCCCGTCGCTCGGCCAGAAGGGGCTCTCGTTGAGCGCGAACGATGGTTTCACGAACGAGTGGTAGAGGGCGGTCGAGAAGACCGTCTCGCGCTCGGTGGAGCCAGTGTCGACGTCGATCTCGTCGAGCAGGCTCTGCCAGTCGCGCTCGGTCGCGGCGAGGCGGTCGGCGAACCTGGCCTCCCCGTCGCCGCAGTCGTCTCTGAGGTTCTGCTCGGCCTGCTCGACGCCGCGGAGCGAGAAGCCGATGCGCACCTCGATGACCTGTCCTTCCTCGCTGGGACCCGCCCACATGAGGCCGAAGGGGCGCAGCGTGGTGGGGCGGATGTGGTCGAAGTCGAGGCGAGTGCCGCCCGGCATGAGGCGACGGTCGTGCCAGAGCAGCTGCCGCCACTGAGGCGTGTCGCACTCGATGTGCACGGCCAGCGGAGCGCCTTCGGCCACGATCTCGCCCGTCGCGACGCCCGGCCTGACCGTCTCGAGGTGGGCCCGCAGCGGCACCGTGGCTCCGTAGGGAATGGCGAGGCCGCCCAGGGAGAAGTCGATCACGACTCGCGCGCTCGCGTGCTTGGGGAACGTGTACCGGTGCACCGCGCTCTTGGGGCCGACGGTGATCTCGGCGCGGATCCCGTTGCCGAGCGTCGCCGCGTAGTAGCCGGGCGAGGCGTCCTCGTCGTCGAGCGACCAGGTGCGGCCGAGCACGTCGAGCGGCTCGGTCATCGGCGTCACGCGGAAGTAGTTGTAGTACTTGCGGATCGCGCCCGTGCCCGACTGCTGGAAGTGGGTGAAGCCAGAGGCGAGCGACCGGTCGTAGATCGTCTCCGGCACGCCCTCGAGGCTCAGGTCGTAGCGGCCGTAGCCCGTCGGGTACGCGCCCGAGTAGGCGCAGGCCGACACCATGCCGAGCGGATAGGTGGCACCGGGATGCGTGTTGCCGATCTGCGGCTTTGGCCACCACCAGGTCGCGGCGAGGCCCGTCTGCGGCGGCAGCGCGGTGGGCTCTGTGCCGATGAACGGGTCTACTCGGGTGGTCATGCTGTGAGCCTGAAGGGGCCCTGCTACGGGCGTGTGGACGCCAGGTTACGTTCGCGCGTCGGGAGACTGTGCACGCCCTGGGCCGAGGCGACGCCTGACGGTTCCGAGACTGGTCAGACGAGCGGCCGGCCGCGTCGGATGCGCCGGCGCACGTCAGCGAGGAGGAGCCGGTAGACGAGGCTGGACGCGGCGAGCGGCAGCGCTCGCTCGATGCGCACGAGCCGCGCCCGCTGGCGCACGAACCACGCCTCGTCCGCGGCAGTCCACCGCACCCGCAGCGCGCGGCGGAACTCGGGCGGCAGGAAGCCGATGGTGAGCCGCTGATGCCAGGCCCGCATCCGCTCGGGCAGCACCCCAGCCGCGAACCCGAGCCGTGCGACGTCGAGCAGGTAGGTGCGCACCTCGTCGTCGACGCGGAGCTTCGCGACCTCCGCGTTCCAGTACGCGTCGAACGCGACCAGGTTGCCGGGCCAGGCACTCGGCGGCATCTGCAGGGTCGTGCCGAACACCCGCCCCTCGAGGAGGAAGCGCTCCGCGGTCGCGGTCGGCTGCGGCCCCTCGACGAGGTCGAGCACGTCGCGCGAGCCGACGAACAGGCACGCGGCCACCCACTTCTGCAGGTCGACCCAGAGCGCCGAGTACTCCTCGGTCGCGCGAGGGTCGCGGTCGGAGCGGACCTGCGCGTGCTGGCGCGTGACCGCCCTGCGGTACGCGCGGCGTTCATCCGGCGTGCCGAGCACGGCCACCGCGAGGTAGCTCAGCGTTGTCCTGGTGCGCTTGATCGGATGCACGTCGAGCCGACCGCTGCGCACCCGGCTGTGCGCGACGCCCTGCCCCACGGCAGGGTTGGAGAGCTGCATGATGACGTTCGCGGCCCCCATGGTCAGGGCCAGCAGTCGCGAACTGCGCGGGAGCTCGATGCAGACGAGGTCGTCGACGGACGCCGCCGTCCACCGCTCAGATGGGGCCGCACCCTCCGCTGCTCGAGCCCCGGTGTCAGAGGCCGTGCGCACTCAAGCTCTTCGCGATCGCCTTCAGTTCGGTGCTCGAGCAGCCAGCGAGTGGCGAGGCGCGCTTGAGGGCCGCGATCGCGAGCTTGCGAACGCGCTTGCCCTCGGCCGTCAGCGTGACCACCCGTGAGCGCCGGTCGTGCTCGCTCTCACGCCGCTCGACCAGGCCGCGGTCGACGAGCCGATCCGAGACGAAGGTCAGGTTCGACGCGTTGCAGTGCAGCTTCGTCGCGAGCTCTTTCATGGCGGGCGGCTCACGGTCGGGGTCGATCGCCCAGAGCGCCTGCGCGGTCGCGAAGGTCAATCCGAGCGCTTCGAGCTCCCGCTCAGCAGCCACATTGGTGCTCTGCGCGGTTTCGTAGACGGCACGCATCGCCCGTTCCAGCGAATCCATATTCAGTACCTTACGCCACGGAAATATTTCAGCAATCGAAGCGTTGTACTCTGAGTCTCGAAACGTTCGAGGCTTGAAGGAGTGTGACGATGAAGACCTTCGCCATCACCGGTGCCACGCAGGGCGTGGGCTACTTCGCCGCGGAAGAGCTCGCCCGCCGCGGCCACCACGTCGTCCTGCTGGGGCGCAGTGTCGAGAAGCTGAACAGAGCCCTCATCTCCATCACCGAGCAGGTGCCGGATGCGAGCACGAGCCGCATCCTCCTCGACCTGACCTCCAGCGAGTCCATCGCCAGCGCGGCCGCGTCCCTGAGCGCCCGCGAGCGCCTCGACGGCGTGCTGCTGAACGCCGCGCACGTCTCCCCCGGCGCGCACCGCGAGCAGGACTCCGAGGGTCGTGAGCTCACGATGTCGACGAACCACCTCGGGCACTTCGAACTGACCGCGCAGCTCATGGACGCGCTCGTGGCCACGAAGCCCGCCCTCGACGGGGAGACGCCGGCGAAGAGCCGCGTCGTCGCGGTCGGCAGCCTCGCGACGCGCATCTACCCCTTCGACCTCGAAGACTGGCAGAGCACCCACCTGTACGAGCCGAAGCGCGCCTACGCCGCGTCGAAGCACGCCCTCGAGATGTTCACGTTCGAACTCGACCGACGGCTGCAGGCCGCCGGGGCACCCGCGGAAGCGCTCGTCGTCGACCCGGGCATCCCCGTCAACGGCGCGACGCCGCCACGCACAGGCGTCAGCGAGCCAACCGCGTGGCAGCGCTTCGCATCCCGCCTCGCCGGCCCGTTCGCCCATGGCAAGCACCGTGCGGCGGCCATTGCCGTGCACGCGCTCACGAGCGACGCCGTCGCCGGCGGCGACTACCTCGGCCCGGCACGCACCCTGCGCGGCACCCCCGTGAAGCTCGACAAGCCGGCGACGCAGCGCGACCGGGAGCGAGCGGCGCGCCTCTGGCACCTCAGCGAGGCATCGACCTCCGCGACGTTTCGCCTGAGCGAGACGGTCAGCTGAGGCGCGGCCGCGTCACACCTCGACCGCGCCCCCGACCCGGCTCAGGTGCTCGCGCAGCGTGAGCGCGGGCTCGGCGCGGCGGGCCTGCACGTAGGCGGAGAAGCGCACCTGGTCCCGGAGGCTCGTGCCGAGGCGGATGCGCGATGCCTGCGCGCGCTCGACGTCGCGGATCTGCAGGGCGTGCATGAGCACCTCGTTGGCACGATCCTCCGGCACGAAGAGCAGACCGTCCTCGTCGCCGAAGACGGTGTCGCGCGTGCGGATGGTGTGCTCTCCGAACTCGGCCGACGCGAACGTGTTGCGTCGCCGCTCGTCCAGCCGTCGGGGCCCAGCAGGCAGCGCGCCGAGACTGAAGACCGGGAGACGGATGCCGCGGATGTCGCGGGTGTCCCGGTGGAGCCCCCAGATGGCGATGCCGGCGAGACCAGCCGCCTTGGCCTCGAGGACGACAAGATCGCCCACGCAGCTCTCGTCAGAGCGTCCCTGGTTGTCGACGATGAGCACGTCCCCGGGATGCGCCCGCTCGATGACCTCGAGGAACACGTCGACGCTGCCGAAATGACGCACGGGCAGGCACCGACCAGCCACTCTCGTCGCCCGACCGGAAACGGCCGTCAGCCCCGCCGGGCCGCAACGCACCTCAACCCCGGCTCGGACGCATCCGTCGGCGATGTGCGCCGTCGAAAGCCCCGTCGCATCGGTCCACAATTGCGCGATCTCCTGCACAGACGACTCCCCTGAACCTCACTCGAGCACTCGTCTCCGAGTGCCTGAACGCCCCCACGTTCGGCGAGGTCACGATACGGCATGCGCAGGTGTGAAACACTCTGCACATGGACGCGCACGAGATTCGCAATGCCTACCTCGACTACCAGGAGCGACTCGGGCACGTCAGGATCGACCGAGCCCCGCTCATCCCCCGCGGAGACGGCTCGACGCTCTTCACGGGAAGCGGCATGCAGGCCCTCCTCCCCTACCTCCTCGGCGAGGACCACCCGGACGGCACACGCCTCACGGACAGCCAGCCCTGCGTCCGCGCGCAGGACATCGACGACGTGGGCGACAACCGCCACACGACCTTCTTCGAGATGCTCGGCAACTGGAGTCTCGGCGATTACTTCAAGGCAGAGCAGATCCCTGCTTTCCTCTCGTTCCTCGTCGACACGGTGGGCCTCGACCCGAACCGCCTGTACGTGACGGCCTTCATCGGCGACGAGGCTGCCGGCATCCCGCGCGACGACGAGGCGGCCAGCATCTGGCAGAAGGCCTTCGCGGAGCGCGGCATCGAAGCTGGCATCGTCGAGATGGGCAGCCAGGCCGACGGCGACGCACGCGGCGTGCAGCCCGGCGAGCGCATCTTCTTCTACGACGGCAGCGAGAACTGGTGGTCGCGCGGCGGATCGCTGCAGGCGACGCCCATCGGAGACCCCTGCGGACCAGACAGCGAGGTGTTCTACGACTTCGGACCCGAGCACCACGACCCGTCCTACGGTGCGGCGCACCCCGCGAGCGACAGCGGCCAGTTCATGGAGATCGGCAACCAGGTCTTCATGCAGTACCGGCGACAGGAGGACGGATCGTTCGTCGAGCTGGAGCGACGCAACGTCGACTTCGGCGGCGGCCTCGAGCGCATCGCGGCGGCGGCCATCCACTCCCCGGACGTGTTCCGCATCTCGCTCCTGCACCCCATCGTCGAGCAGATCGAGCAGCTGAGCGGCGGGAGCTACGAAGCGCACACGCTGTCGATGCGCATCATCGCCGACCATCTCCGCGGCGCCACCTTCCTCGCCGTCGACGGTGTCGTGCCCTCGAACAAGGAGCAGGGCTACGTCATGCGGCGCCTCGTGCGCCGCGCGATCCGCGAGGCGCTCATCCTGGGCATCTCGGAGAACTTCTTCGCCGAGCTCGTACCGACGATCGCCGACCTCTATGTCGACGACTACCCGGAGGTGCGCGAGCGCCGCGACCAGGTCGTCGCGGTGCTCGTCAAGGAGGAGCGCTCGTTCCGCCGCACCCTCAAGGGTGGCCTCAAGGCGCTCGCCGCCTACAAGGGCTCGACCCTCACCGGTGCTGATGTGTTCCTGCTCTCCGACACCCACGGATTCCCCCGCGAGCTGAGCGTCGAGGAGGCGAAGCGCCAGGGCATCGAGGTCGACCCCGCTTGGGAGGCGGAGTTCCTCGCAGCGCTGGAGGAGCAGCGTGCTCGCTCGCGTGGCGCGACGAAGCTGGGCACCGCTGGCCTTCCGCACCAGGAGGCACAGGCTCAGCAGGAGTCGCAGGCCCCCAAGGGCCAGGGATGATGTTCCGCTGGCGCCGGAAGTCTCGAACCTCCTCGACAAGTCAGCAGACGAAGCCGAAGAAGAAGGCCGGGCTGCCGCCCGTCATCTTCCCGGAGCTCTCCGAGGCGATCGACGACGGGCTGCTGCTCGCGCTGCGCATCGTCAGGCTCGACGTGAAGAACGCCATCATCAAGCGCACGGTCGGCGAGAAGGTGCCGTTCGCCGCAGCCGACTATCGCGAGGCCGCGAACGCGTCCCTCGACCGGGTTCTCAAGGAGCTCCGGTACTCGGCGGAGCGCGTGGCCGGTGTGCGAGACCGCGCGAGGCCTGGTCGCTCGCTGAGCGCGCACGACTACCGCCACGCCGACATCGAGACGCTGAGCTTCCGTGAGCGGGCGTCTCAGGCGGTGAGCGAGCGGATCGAGTCGGAACGCGAGGACGAGGCGTACGTGGACGGCCTCATCGAGCAGGCGCGAGCCGACGCGTGGGCCGAGATCTCCGCGCACATCGAGCATGAACTGCTCGACCCGTGGTCGAAGGGCAGTCCGCGGATGCAGCTGCCGACCTCGCCGGAGGACGACCCGGAGCGCGGTGAGCGCTTCGACGACCTCGAGAAGGAGCTGCGGAAGCTCGCTGGTGAGGCGAAGATCCAGGAGCGTCGCGACGCGAAGCAGCGCGAACGCTCCTGAGCCTCGTGCTCTGGCCCCGCGGGAGTGTCACCCCCGCGGTCGTGACCCGCACCCCGCCTACTTGGCGAGGATCGAGTAGAGGGCCTTGCGAGCGTCGTCGAGCACCTTGGTGGCTTCCTGCTGCTGCTCCTCGGTCGCGCCGAGGCGGAACTGCTGCATGACGCCCATGAACTGCATCGCGGACTCTCGCAGGCCGGTCGCCGTCTCCGACATACCGGCGACGCCGCGCCAGCCCTGCTCGAGCTCCTCGGCGTGCTCGGACACGTACGTGCGGCCAGCTTCGCTGAGCTCGAAGACCGGCTTCTTCTCGGTGCCGCCCTGCTCGATGAGCTCCTCGTCGACCAGCTGCTGCAGCGTCGGGTAGACAGAGCCGGGGCTCGGGCGCCAGACGCCGTCGGTCTTCTCGGCGATGCCCTTGATCAGGCCGTAGCCGTTCGAGGGCCCCTCGGCGAGGAGGGAGAGGATGGCGGCGCGGACGTCGCCCTTGCCAGCGCGGCGGTGGCCGCGTGGACCGAACTTGGGCCCGAAGCCGGGGCCGTGACCCGCGCCCGGCCCGAACCCGGGGCCGAAGCCTCGTCCGGGACCGAAGCCGTGCGAGAACCGTCGGACGCGCTCGTCCTGCTGGTGCTCCTGGCCGTAACCGTGACCGCGACCACCCTCGTGGGAGTGTCCCCGTTCGGTTTCGAACAGGTGGTGATTGTGAGTGAAGTGCTTGCGCATTGGATGAACCTTTCTGCCGGAGCTGCACGCTGCAACTCCGATAGCTCGACGATATATCGGTGAATGATCGGTGTCAAGCGATATATCGGAGAATGTTCGAGAGCTTCGGGCTGAGGCCTCAGCCCCGCGCGTCCCGGCGCCTCCGAAGCTCGGGCATGACGCACTCACTCAGCAGGGGCGCAAGGTCCCGCAGGTCAGCATCCGGCCCCGGGTACGCATCCACCCAGCGCAGCTCCTCGATCTCGGCCCGCGCGTTCGGCTCACCGGTGAGCGCAGCGAGGTAGACGGTGCCGACCAGGTCGGTCGCCGCCTCGTTGGCAGCCGCGGTCGTCCACTCGCCGAGGAAGGCGACCTCGGCATCGTCGAGCACGATGCCGACCTCCTCCTCGATCTCCCGGATCGCGGCGGCCTTGGGCGACTCCCCCGGCTCGAGCTTGCCGCCGGGAAGCATGAACTTCGTCGTCCCTCGCTTGCGAACCGTGAGCACCCGCCCCTCGGAGTCTTCGAAGCAGATGGCGGCGACGGTAAGCACAGGAGCGGGCACGCACCAAGGATAGGTGCGTGCCCGCCGTCGTCGAGAGGATCTGCCGCGAGTCTGGTCCTGGAGCTGAGTCCTACTGCCCGAGCTCCCCCACCGTCACCTGGACGGTCTGCTCCTGGCCACCGCGCACGAGCACGGCCTCGACCTGCGTGCCGGGCTCGAGGGCGCGGATCTGCGCCGTCAGGTCCGTCGAGTTCGAGACTCGATGGCCACCGAAGGAGGTGATGACGTCACCGGCCTGGATGCCGGCCTGCGCCGCAGGTCCTCCCGCTGTGAGCTGGGCGACGTAGGCGCCCGCCACGCTCGAGTCGGCCGCCGTCGGGTCGCTCACGCTGGCACCAAGGAACCCGTGCGACACCGCACCGTCGGCGATGAGCTGCTCGGTCACCCGCTTGACGAGGTTCGACGGCAGCGAGAAGCCGACCCCGATGTTCCCGGCAGTCTCGCCGCCGCTGCTCGCGCCGGCGATCGCGACGTTGATGCCGATGAGGGCACCGTCCTGGTCGACGAGTGCGCCACCCGAGTTGCCCGGGTTGATGGCGGCGTCGGTCTGGATCACGGGCAGGGCGACCGAGGACGAGCCTTGCGTCGTGCTCTGCCCCTCTGGTGAGTTGGGGTCGCCGCGCCAGAAGTTGTACGGGCTGTCCTCCTGTGTGCCGTCGGACTCGACTTCCTCGGGCACCGCGGAGGAGCTGACCAGGATGCCGCGGTCGAGCGCGCTCACGACGCCCTCGGTCACGGAGTCGGAGAGTCCGAGGGGCGCGCCGATGGCGACAGCGACGTCCCCGACATTGAGCTTGTCGGAGTCGCCGAAGGTGATCGGCGTCAGGGACGTGTCCTCGACCTTGATGATCGCGAGGTCGAGCACGGGGTCTCCGGCGACGAAGGTCGCAGGCAGCAGGCGACCGTCGCTGGTCTGGACGGAGAGCTCAGCGTTGCCGGTGGCGCCGTCGATCGTCGCGACGTGGTTGTTGGTCACGATGTAGCCGGCACCGTCGATGACGACGCCCGAGCCGCTCGCGGCCGTCTGGCCGGAGGAGGCCGAGATCGTGACGACGCTCGGCGAGGCCACAGCCGCGATGCTCGTGACGAGCGTTGCATCCTGCGGGTTGTTGACCGTGATCGACTGCGAGCTCGACTGGCCCGCGGCGACCTGCGACGAGCCGAAGCCCCCGACGACCGCACCTCCGACGCCACCGCCGACGACGCCGCCGACGAGGAGACCCGCGGTGAGGAGCGCGACCGTGCCGAAACGGCGCTTTCGCGGCTGGAGGTCAGGGCCCACTGCAGGGCTGGCTGCAGGGCCGAAGCCGCTCGACGCGAAGTCTGCAGTCGGGTACTGGTGGCTCCGCGAGTCAGACGAGGCGTAGCCACCCGCAACAGACCCACCCGGAACGTACTGGCCCGGCTGATACTGGCCGGACCCCGACGAGTACTGGGGAGAGAACGAGTGCGCCTGCTGGCCGGCTGGCGCCTGAGGGGCGAAGGGCTGCTGGGGGAAGGACTCGGGGTACGACGTTGCGCCGTCCTGCGGGGAGTTCTCCGGGGTGAAGGGGGTGGACATGTGTGGTTCCTTTCGACACCACTGAGCATCCAACCCGGGGCTATGGCATTGCTATGCCGCAGCTGTGGCTCAGCTTCGACCCGCGATGGCGTGCACCCGCACACGCACCCGCACGGTCGATCCGACCGGGAGCACCGTCAGAGCAGCCGCCTTGATCCGCGTCGCGAGCCCTTCCACGATGCGCCCCTGCGGGCCCGACGAGTCGACGCGCACACGCACCATGATCGAGACGACACCGTCTGCAGTGCCGACATCCACGTGCAGTGATCCCAGGTGGATGCCGATGATGGGCAGCAGCTCCACAACGCCAGGGGTTCCGAGGGCCGCACCCTCGACCACCTCGGCCACGCGCTCACGGTCGATCATTCGACGCTCCTCACATCTGCGATGACGATATCGATGCCCGTGACCCGCAGCGTCGTGTCGAGTGCAAGCGCCTCCGCGATCGCATCCCGCACCTCGTCGGCGAGCGGATGCAGCGGGCGCAGCCCGAGCACCGTCACCGAGACGGTGACGTGCACCGGCGCTCCCGGCGTGGTCACGTCGCCGTCCAGCACGCACCGTCCGATCAGCACGCCGTCGATGGCGTCGCCAGTCCGGCGGATGAGCTCGCGGATGACACCCTCGCTCTGCGAGAACTCGAACTCGGGTTCCGGCGAGGCGAGCGGGATCTCGCGGCCCGCGCGTGCATCCATCGCGATGCCGCGCAGCATGGACTGCAGCCAGGCGCTGCTCGGTGCGGGCGTGGCCGCGGACTCCGCCTCGATGAGGTCATGGGACGCCCTCGTCACGCGCTCGAGTGCCGCGAGCGCCCGCTCGCACTCAGGGTCTCCCTCGATGTCGGCGTTGTACGGCAGACGACCGGCGTCCAGGTACTCCGAGAGCTGCGTCAGGGTGTACCCCGCGGCGCCGATGGTCGGCTCGACTTCTTCGCTCATGCCCATTCCTCCATGCCCCGCAGCAGCGCGATCCGGGCCCGAGAGAGGGCCCCACGCACCGTCGATGTGTTCGTGTCGAGCTGTTCGGCGATCTCCGCGTAGGTGAACCCGGCGGTCTCCTTGAGGATCCAGCATTGGCGCTGCAGCTCGGGGAGGCCCGCGAGCACCCGGGACGCCGAATCGAGCTTCGCGTTCAGCTCGAGCTGCGCGAGCGGACCGAGCTCCGGGGCCTCCGGGGCGTCCACGTCGTCGATGTCCTGCTCGAACTTCGGCCTCCTGAGGCGATCGGTCGCCTTGCGTGCCGCGATCTGCACGAGCCACGCGCGCACGGCATCCGGGTCGCGGAGGAGGTCGAGGCTCTTCCAGGCGACGATGCAGGCGTCCTGCACCGCGTCCTCGGCGTCAGCGCGCGACGACAGCAGCCTGATGGCGGTCGCGATCATGAGTCCCCAATGCCGGCGGATGAGCACCTCGAACGCACGCTCGTCACCGTCTCTAGCGCGGGCGACGAGCAGCGCATCCGGCGCATCTGCGAGGTCAGGCACGCTTCCTCCTTCGCGACATTCGGAACTGGCTGGTCCTGCCGGGCAACCCTAGGGCATGCAGACCCGGCGCTCCCTGCCAATGAGCGGGGGCACCACCACGTGGGGATCGACGCAACTCCTCCCCCGGCAATCGCCATCGTGTTTCCGGCAGGTAAACTCCACACGCGCGCGGGTGCCCGCGCGCGGAGAGAACACACTGGGGGAACACCTTGAGCTTTTTCCAAAGCCTGATGCGAACGAAGAGCATCGAGGCCTCACTCGCGGACTCGCACTCCGAGGAGCGATCGCTCAAGCGGTCCCTCGGCGTGTGGGACCTCGCCATCATGGGCGTCGCCGTCGCCGTCGGCGCCGGCATCTTCTCCGTCGGAGCGAAGGCGGCCGCCAACAACGCCGGCCCGTCCATCACCCTCGGATTCCTGCTCGCCGCCGTGACCTGCGGCCTCGCGATCATGGCCTACGCGGAGTTCGCCTCGTCCGTGCCCGTGGCCGGTTCCGCCTACACCTTCACCTACGCGACGCTCGGCGAGCTCCTGGCCTGGATCATCGGCTGGGACCTCATCCTCGAGATGCTGTCAGCCTCCGCCGTCATCGCGAGCTACTGGGGCGTCTACCTGCAGGAGGTCGTCAACATCTGGGGCTGGGACATCCCGCCCAAGCTCAGCATCTTCGGCCTGTTCGAGCTGAACTGGGCCGCCTTCTTCATCGTGGCCGTCCTCACGACGCTGCTCGTGCTCGGCACGAAGCTCTCATCACGCGTCAGCGCGGTCCTGACGATCCTCAAGGTCCTGACCGTGCTGTTCGTCATCGTCGTCGGCGCGTTCTTCGTGAAGGCCAGCAACTACACGCCGTTCATCCCGCCGTCGCAGCCTGCGGCCGAGTCGGGCACGGATGCCTGGCACCAGTCGCTCTTCTCGTTCATGTCCGGCGCTGAGCCGAGCATGTACGGCGTCTTCGGGCTCCTCGCCGGCGCATCCATCGTCTTCTTCGCGTTCATCGGCTTCGACGTCGTCGCGACGAGCGCGGAGGAAGTCAAGAACCCGAAGAAGAACCTGCCCCGCGGCATCTTCCTCGGCCTCGGCATCGTGACGGTGCTCTACCTCTCGGTGAGCCTCGTCATCACCGGCATGGTCTCCTACAAGGACCTCGCCGCCGCCGAGACCCCGTCGCTGGCGACCGCGTTTGTCCTCGTCGGCGCCGACTGGGCGGCGCAGATCATCTCCATCAGCATCCTGCTCGGCTTCACGACCGTGATCCTCGTGCTGCTCATGGGCCTCGCCCGCGTGCTGTTCTCCATGAGCCGCGACGGCCTGCTGCCGCGTTCGTGGAGCATCACGAGCGAGAAGCGCAAGACCCCCATCCGTCTGCAGATCGGCGTCGGCATCGCCGTCGCGCTTCTCGCCGGCCTCACGAACGTCGACTGGCTTGAGGAGATGATCAACATCGGCACGCTCTCCGCGTTCGTGCTGGTGAGCCTGTCCATCCTCGTGCTCCGCAAGAAGTACCCGAACCGCGAGCTGGCCTACCGCATGCCGTGGTCGCCGTTCCTGCCGATCCTGTCGGCCGTGCTCTGCTTCTGGCTCATGCTCAACCTGTCGACGCTCACCTGGCTCCGCTTCGCGATCTGGCTGGCCATCGGCCTCGCCATCTACTTCCTCTACAGCCGCCGCAACTCGCGGCTTGGCAAGGAGCGCGCCTCCTACACCGAGATCCTCGGCGCCGAACTCAAGTAGTCCAGCGACGAGATACCCCGAGGGGTCGTCATCCGCACAGGATGGCGACCCTTCGGGGTATCTGGCGCACCACGCGACGGCGCGGCGGCGCCGGGCCTAGAGCTGTGAGACTTCCCTGCGGTGCGGCACGATGGGCGGCTGGACGCCACCGAGCTGCTCGATGATGCGCACCACCTGGGTCGAGTAGCCGAACTCGTTGTCGTACCAGACGTAGAGCACGAGGTTCTTGCCCTCGGCGATCGTCGCGAGGCCATCCACGATGCCGGCGCGCGTCGTGCCGACGAAGTCGGTGGAGACGACCTCGCTCGACTCGATGTAGTCGATCTGCTGGCGGAGCACCGAGCTAAGCGACACCTGGCGCAGGAAGTCGTTGACCTCGCCGCGGGTCGTCGGGCGCTCGAGCGTGAGGTTGAGCACGGCCATCGAGACGTCGGGCGTGGGAACGCGGATGGCGTTGCCCGTGAGCTTGCCCTCGAAGTGCGGCAGCGCCTTCGCGACGGCCTTCGCCGCACCGGTCTCGGTGATCACCATGTTGAGTCCGGCGGCCCGACCACGACGGTCGCCCTTGTGGAAGTTGTCGATGAGGTTCTGGTCGTTGGTGAACGAGTGCACCGTCTCGACGTGACCGTGCACGACCCCGTAGCGCTCGTCGATCACCTTGAGCACCGGCGTAATGGCGTTGGTCGTGCACGACGCGGCCGACAGGATGCGGTCGTCGTCGGTGATGCCGGCGTTGTTGATGCCGTAGACGATGTTCTTCAGCTGCCCCTTGCCGGGCGCCGTGAGCAGCACTCGACGTACTCCGGGGCTCTGCAGGTGCTGCGCGAGACCGTCGGCGTCGCGCCACCGGCCCGTGTTGTCGACCACGATCGCGTCGCGGATGCCGTACGACTCGTAGTCGACGGTCGCGGGGTCGTTCGAGTAGATGACCTGGATGACCGTGCCGTTGGCCTGGATCGTCGAAGCGGTCTGGTCGACCGAGATGGAGCCGGCGAACGCGCCGTGCACCGAGTCGCGGCGCAGCAGGCTCGCACGCTTCTCGAGGTCGTTGTCGCTCCCCTTGCGGACGACGATGGCGCGCAGGCGCAGCCCCCGTCCCGTGCCGGCGTGCGAGATGATGATGCGCGCCAGCAGGCGGCCGATGCGACCGAAGCCGTAGAGCACGACGTCGGCGCCCGAGTCCGGAGAGCCGGTGCCGATGACTTCGAGGAGCTGGTTGGCGAGGAACGTGTCGAGGTCCTGGCCCTGTGCCGCGAAGCGCGTCGCCAGCTCGCCGAGGTCGATGGAGGCGGTGCCGAGGTCGAACTCCTGCAGCCGCTCGAGGATCGGCAGCGTCGCGTCCAGCGACAGCTCGACGTCGTTGATGCGGCGGGCGAAGCGGTGCGCCTTGATGATGTCGATCGCGGAGAGGTTGATGAGGCGGTGACCGTAGATGGAGGTCACGACGTTCCGCGTGCGGTACAGGTTCCCGATGAGCGGGATCATCCGCTCGGCGATGCCGACTTTCTCCAGCCACTCGTGCTGCGTCTGCTCGGACTTTTCCATCATCGAATGGGACCCCTCAACGTCGAAAGTTCTCGCCTGAACGCCAGGCACAGACAAAATCCTACGGTTCTGCGTCCTGCACCAGGCCCGAATCGGCGGCATGGAGCGCGGAAGTATTCACGATGAGCGAAATTCGGGCGTTTTTGACAGGCAGAACCTGCCACACGAAAGGGGCCAGCCCCGCCGACCCGACCGGGTCGAACTGGACTGGCCCCATCGAGCTCGAGGGCCCGATCAGCTGCGCTTGGCCCGCTTCTCGCGAACACGCATGTTCGTGATGATGGGCGACCCCTCGAAGCCGTACACCTCGCGCAGGCGACGCTGGATGAAGCGACGGTAACCCGGGTCGAGGAAGCCGGTCGTGAAGAGCACGAATGTCGGCGGGCGCGTCTGCGCCTGCGTGCCGAACAGGATGCGCGGCTGCTTTCCGCCTCGGAGCGGGTGCGGGAACTCCGCCGTGAGCTCGGCCAGGAACGCGTTGAACTTGCCGGTCGGGATGCGCGTGTCCCACGAGTCGAGGGCGAGCTCGAGGGCTGGCACGAGCTTCTCGAGGTGGCGCCCCGTCTTCGCGGAGATGTTGACGCGCGGCGCCCAGGCGACGTGGGCGAGGTCCCGCTCGACCTCACGTTCGAGCTGCCAGCGGCGTTCGTCGTCGAGCATGTCCCACTTGTTGAACGCGAGCACCAGCGCGCGGCCGGACTCGAGGACGAGGTCGATGATGCGCAGATCCTGCACGTTGACGGCCTCGGTCACGTCGAGGACCACGACGGCGACCTCGGCCTTCTCAAGAGCTGCCGTCGTTCGCAGCGAGGCGTAGAAGTCGGCGCCCTGCTGCAGGTGCACGCGGCGGCGGATGCCGGCCGTGTCGACGAAGCGCCAGATCTTGCCACCCAGCTCGACCTGCTCGTCGACGGGGTCGCGCGTCGTGCCAGCGAGCGAGTTGACGACGACGCGCTCCTCGCCCGCGGCCTTGTTGAGGAGGCTTGACTTGCCGACGTTCGGGCGTCCCAGGATGGCGACGCGGCGGGGTCCGCCGATCTCCTCCTTCGCGACCTTCGAGACCTCGGGGAGGATCTCGATGACCTTGTCGAGGAGGTCCGCGACACCGCGGCCGTGCACGGCGGAGACCGGCCACGGCTCACCGAGGCCGAGGCTCCACAGCTGCGCTGCGTTCGGCTCCTGCACGGCGTCGTCGACCTTGTTCGCGACCAGGATGACGGGCCGGTCGGTGCGGCGGAGCAGCTTCACGACGTGCTCATCGGTCGCGGTCGGGCCGACGTTCGCGTCGACGACGAACAGGACCGCGTCAGCGAGCTCGACGGCGATCTCGGCCTGCTGAGCGACGGAGAGGTCGATGCCCTTGGCGTCCGGCTCCCACCCGCCGGTGTCGACGATCGTGTACCAGCGGTTGTTCCACTCGGCCTTGTACGAGACGCGGTCGCGCGTGACACCGGGGGTGTCCTCGACGACTGCCTCGCGGCGGCCGATGATGCGGTTGACCAGTGCGCTCTTGCCCACATTCGGGCGTCCCACGACTGCGAGCACGGGGAGCGCGGGCAGGTAGGTGATGGCGTCGCCGTCCTCGGAGGCGCCGAGCAGCACCTCGAGGTCGTCTTCCTCGAGCTCGTAGTCGTCGAGGCTCTGGCGCAGCGCCTGGGTGCGCTTCTCCACGACCGTGTCGTCGAGCTCCTCGAGGCGCGCGACGAGCTCTTCGCCGCCTGCTGGGTCGAACTCCTCGGAGGCGTCGGTCGCCTCGTCGTTCCGTCCTTGGTCGTCAGTCATCGTGACTCCTTCGTGTTGTCGTGTCTGACAGCGCTTGGGGCGGCTGCCAGCGACGGTGCTGTCGTCTGGTGCGGACCTGGTGCCGCCGAGGCGACGATCCGCAGGAATTCCTCGACAGACTGCTCGAAGTCGAGCCTTGTCGTGTCGAGCACCGTGACGCCGTCGGCGGCTTCGGTGAAGTTGGTGACCTCGGCGTCGCGGGCGTCGCGCGCTGACACGGACTCCGCAACGGCGGCGACGGTCTCGCCGACCTTCTCGCCCGCCCTGCGCGCGATGCGCACGGCCTCGTCGGCGGTCATGAGGATGCGCGCAGGGGCATCCGCGGCCACGACCGTCGTGATGTCCCGACCCTCGGCGATGATGCCTGGGCTCGTGGTGCCGGCCATGGTGCTCCGGAAGAGCGCCGTGAGGGCCTCGCGGGCAGCAGGCACGCGGGAGACCCGCCAGACCTCGCCGGAGATGGCGGTGTCACGGATGAGCTCCGTGACGTCGCTCTCGCCGACGCGAACCCAGCGTTCGTCCGGGCTCTCCGAGATGCGGTACCGGTCGATGAAGCTCGGGAGCAGTGCCGCGACGGCGTCGACGTCGTCGAGGTCGCATCCGCTGTCGATCGCGAACCAGGTGAGCGCGCGGTACGCGGCACCTGTGTCGAGGTAGCCGAAGCCGAGGCGTCGCGCGCTCTCACGGCAGACACTCGACTTGCCGGAGCCTGCCGGCCCGTCGACGGCGACGACGACGGGCGTGCCAGCGGCGAGGGCGTCGTGGCTGATCGGGGTGGTCTCGGTCATGCGGCGATCCTCCATCCGCGCTGTTCGAGCTCGTCGACGAGCTTCGCGGTTGCCGAGGGGACGACGGAGATGACGACGAGGCCGACGTTGGAGGCCTGCGCGTGCTCCATGCGGAAGTCCTCGACGTTGACCTGGGCGTCGCCCACGTCGCCCATGAGCTTCGCGAGCTGGCCTGGCTTGTCGTCGATCATGACCGTGACGGAGTCGAACTCACGCCTCGAGGAGCCGTGCTTGCCTGGCAGCCGCGCGACGCCGGCGTTGCCGGTCGCGAGCTGCTCGGCGATGATGCGGCCCGAGCCGCGCTCGTGGCTGTGCTCGAGTGCGCTGGCGACCTTGTCGAGGTCTGCCTGCAGCTTGCGGAGCACAGCAGCGGTCGGGGCGGCGTTCGCGGTGAGGATCTGCGTCCACAGCACGGGGTCGCTGGATGCGATGCGCGTGAGGTCCCGCAGGCCCTGGCCCGCGAGCGCCGTGGCCCCGTCCTCGTCGTCGACGAGACGCGAGGCGAGCAGCGTGGAGACGAGCTGGGGAACGTGCGAGACGAGCGCGACGGCCCGGTCGTGATCATCCGCGGTCATGGCGACGGGAGTGGCGCCGACGTCGAGGGCGAGCCCCTCGATCTCCTGCAGCGCGAAGACGCTGGTCTGCTCGTGGTGCGCGATGACCCAGGGGCGGCCGACGAAGAGGTCTGCACGGCCCGAGAGCGGCCCGCCCGTCTCGCGCCCGGCCATGGGATGCGACCCGAGATAGCGGCTGATGTCGGCGCCTCGGGCGACGAGCTCTGCGAGCGGCGCAGACTTCACGCTCGCGACGTCGGTCACGATGGCGTCGGGCCAGCGTTCGAGTTCCGCGGCCACGACCTGGCCGGTCACGTCAGGGGGCACGCAGACGACGACGATCCGCGGCGCTTCTCCCCCGGCGGCGTCAGCGGCCAGGGTCCCCGCCCCGTAGTCGACGGCGAGCTGGAGCACCGAAGGTGAGATGTCGTCGAGCTGGACGTCGACGCCGAGCCTGCGCAGGGCGTGCCCGACGCTGGTGCCGAGCAGCCCGGCACCGACCACCCGTACCGGGGAGTTGGTTCGAGTTGGCGTCATCGACGACCTTTCGATCTGGTGGGCGGCGCCTGCCGCGGGCCGCGGCCCTGCTTGGGCTCGCGAGCCGGCTCTGCCGCCTGGGTGAGGGAGCCGCCGTCGCGCTGCTCCCCGGCTCGCCGGGCGAGCTTCAGGATGCGGCCGAGTTCCAGTGTAGTGAACTCGCGCATCTCGCCTTCGCGGAGGGTGCCGAGGTTCAGGGGGCCGAAGCTACGGCGGACGAGCGCGGTGACGGGGTGGCCGACCTCCTCGAGCATGCGACGCACGATCCGGTTGCGGCCGGAATGCAGCACGATCTCGACAAGCGAGGCGGTGCGGCTGGGCTGGTCGGCGAGGAGCCTCGCGCTGTCGGCCTTGATGAAGCCGTCCTCGAGCTCGAAGCCCTGGCGGAGGCGCTGCAGGGCCTTCGCGGAGACCCGCCCGTCGACGCGTGCGATGTACGTCTTCTCGACACCGAAGGACGGGTGCGCGAGCACGTGCGCGAGCTCACCGTCGTTGGTGAGGATGAGCAGGCCGCTCGTGTCGACGTCGAGCCTGCCGACGTTGTAGACCCGCTCGCTGAACTCCCTCGTGAACTCGCGGAGGTCGGGGCGTCCCTGCTCATCACGCATCGTGGAGACGACGCCGGTCGGCTTGTTGAGCACGACGTAGCGCTTGCTCGGGTCCAGCTGGATGGGCGTGCCGTCGACGGCGACCTCGTCGCGGTCCGGGAAGATGCGGCTGCCGAGCTCGGTCACGACGACGCCGTTGACCTCGATACGACCCTGCGTGATGTACTGCTCGCACACGCGACGCGAGGCGACGCCGGCCGCGGCGAGGGCCTTCTGCAGGCGCACGCCGTCGCTCCGCTCCGGCGCCGGTTCGGCTTCACGCCCCGCGAGCGGGATGTCGTCGAAGTCGTCCATCGAGTAGCCGCCTTCGGGGCGAGCCTGCGCCGCCTGGCGGAGTGCCGCTGCCTCGTCGGCGGTGCGGTCGGTGTCGCCGCGGCGCGATCCGCGCCCTCGCTGGTCACTCATGGAATCCGTCCTGTCCTTCGTCGAGCAGAGGTGAGATCTTGGGCAGCTCGTCGAGCGAGTTGAGTCCCAGATGCACCAGAAGCGTCTGAGTCGTGACGTAGCGAATGGCCCCGGTCACGTCGTCGTGGCCGTCTTCTGCGATGAGGCCACGTGCTACCAGAGTACGCACCACCGAGTCGACGTTCACGGCGCGCACCTGCGCCACCTGCGAACGCGTGATCGGCTGGCGGTACGCGATGACGGCCAGCGTCTCGAGCGCGGCCTGCGAGAGCTTGGACGGCTGACGCGTGAGCACGAAGTCGGCGACGATGTCGTCGAGGTTCTCGCGCACGTAGAGCCGCCATCCTCCACCCACTTCGCGCAGCTCGAAGCCGCGCTCGGGACCAGCGAGGTCACCGTTGTAGTCGGCGACCAGACGGCCGATGGAGGCGCGCACATCGGGGACGGGGCGACTGACGGCCCCGGCGATGGCCACGAGCGACAGCGGCTCGTCGGCGACGAAGAGGATAGCCTCGACGGCTCGGTCGAGGTCGATGCTCGGCTGGTGAGCTTCTTCGGCCGCGCGGTCGAGCTGCCGCGGATCAGTCATCGTCGTCTCCGAGGCTCGAGAGCTGCGCGGCGTCCCAGTTGTCGGCATCCCAGGTCACCGTCAGCTCGCCGAGGGGCGTCTCCTGCTCGAAGCTGAGCGCTGCCCGCCGGTAGAGCTCGAGGAGGGCGAGGAAGCGAGCGATGACGACACCCCGGGCGTCGGCGTCGGCGACGAGCTCGCGGAACGTCCGCGGCTCACCATCCTGCAGCAGGGCGACGAGGATCCGGGCCTGCTCGCGGATGCTCACCTTGGGCGCGTGCAGGTGGGTGAGGCCGACGGTCGGGATCTCGCGCGGTGCGAGCGCGAGGGTCGCGAGCGCCGCGAAGTCGGCGGCCGAGAGCGTCCAGACGAGATCCGGGATGCGCTCCCTGAACTTCGGCTCGAGCGGCACGGCGCGGGTCGTGCGCTGCCCCTCGACGCCGAGCGCGGCCGCGAACCAGGTGGAGACCTCTTTGAAGGCCTTGTACTGCAGGAGACGGGCGAAGAGCAGGTCCCTCGCCTCCAGGATCGCCACGTCCTCCGCATCCACATACTCGCCCTGCGGCAGCAGGCTGACGATCTTCATGTCGAGGAGGGTTGCGGCGACGACGATGAACTCGCTCGCGCGGTCGAGCTCTTCCGGCGTCGACAGATCGTTGAGGTACCCGATGAACTCACTCGTGACGCGGCTCAGCGACACTTCGGTGATGTCCATCTCGTGCTTCGAGATGAGGGTGAGGAGCAGATCGAACGGGCCCTCGAAGTTGCTCAGCGACACCCGGAAGTCTGGGTCGGACGCGCCTTCGAGGTCAGGCGCGGCGGAGGCGCCGACCCGCGGTGCTGAGGTTCCCCGGGTGGTCAGGGCGCTAGGCGACGGCGCCACGTTCGATCAACTCGCGCGCGAGCTGGTGGTACGCCTTCGACGCGGTGTGCTCTGGAGCGAATCGGACGATGGGCACTCCGGCGACGGATGCGTCGGGGAACTTCACCGTGCGGCCGATGACCGTGTCGAAGACCCGGTCGCCGAACGCCTCGTACACGCGGTCGAGCACCTCGCGCGAGTGCAGCGTGCGGCCGTCGTACATCGTGGGGAGGATGCCGTCGAGCTCGAGCGACGGGTTCAGCCGGTCGCGGACCTTGTCGACGGTCTCGACGAGCAGCGCTACGCCGCGGAGCGCGAAGTACTCGCATTCGAGCGGGATGACGACGCCGTGGCTCGCCGTGAGCGCGTTGACGGTGAGGAGGCCCAGTGACGGCTGGCAGTCGACGATGATGACGTCGTACTCGCTCGACACCTTGCGGAGCACGCTCGCGAGGATCTGCTCGCGAGCGACCTCGGTGACGAGGTGCACCTCCGCGGCGGAGAGGTCGATGTTGGCGGGCATCACGTCGAGGCCAGGGAACGCGGTGGCCTGGATGACGTCGTGCGGGTCCTTGACCGTGCCGATCAGCAGATCGTAGACGGTCGGCACGTCGTACGTGCGGATTCCGAGGCCGGCGCTCAGCGCACCCTGGGGGTCGAAGTCGACGGCCAGCACCCGGCGACCGTAGAGGGCGAGGGATGCGCCGAGATTGATGCTCGTCGTGGTCTTCCCGACGCCACCCTTCTGGTTGCACATCGAGATGATGCGCGCGGGGCCGTGGCTCTCCAGCTCGTCCGGCACCTCGAAGTGGTTGTAGAGTCGCGTCGACACCGCGCTTGCGCTGCGGGGCGTGGATTCGATCGTCTCTTCGCTCATGACCTCTGCATCCTATCCCCGCCTCAGCCTCCGCCGAGGGTGGCGCGCGGATGGCTCGTCGCGTACACGTCGCGCAGGGTGTCGGCGGTCACGAGCGTGTAGATCTGCGTCGTCGACACCGAGGCGTGGCCAAGCAGCTCCTGGACGACTCGCACGTCAGCACCGCCCTCGAGCAGGTGGGTCGCGAAGGAGTGTCGCAGGGTGTGCGGGGAGACTCGACCCGCGAGGTCGGCTCGCGTCGCGATGGCGTCCAGCAGGTTGAACGCGCTCTGCCGAGACAGCCGCGCTCCTCGTGTGCCGAGGAACAGCGCGGGAGTCGCATTCCCCCGCGTCGAGAGCTCACGCCGCGCCCGCACGAGGTAGCGGTCGAGCGCCCGCTGGGCGAAGCTGCCGACCGGCACGATGCGCTGCTTGTTGCCCTTGCCTCGCACCCGCAGGATGCCGGGCTCGATCAGATCGTCGACGTTGAGGTCGACGAGTTCGGAGATGCGGGCGCCGCTCGCGTAGAGGAGTTCGACGAGTGCCGTATCGCGCATCGCCTCGAGCGTCTCGCCGTCAGCCGCCTGCAGCAGCCGTTCGACCTCGGCGACCGTGAGCGCCTTCGGGAGCCGTGACGGGAGCTTCGGGGCGCGCGTGCGCGTCGTGGCGTCCACATCCAGCACGCCTTCGTCGAGCAGGAACCGGTGGAAGCCGCGGACCGACGACAGGGCCCTCGAGACGGAGGACGCAGCCAGGCCCTCGCCTTCGCGGAGGTGCGCGAGGAACGCGGACACGTCGTCGGCGGTCACCGCACCGATCGGCCCACGGTTGGTGCCCTCGAGCCATTCGAGGTACTTGACGAGGTCGCGCCGGCAGGCACCGAGGCTGTTGCTCGACAGACCCCGCTCGATGGTCAGGTGCCGAAGGTAGGTGTCGAGCAGTGCCGTGTCCGTCTTCGCATCGCCCGGATGTGCAGCCACGGCGCGTCGACTACTCTGGGCGGCCCGGCGACCGGGTCGGCCACTCCGCGCCGGCAGGGCGCAGCGTCGACCAGCCGCGCTCCTTCGCGAGGTGGAGCGCCATGATGCCGGAGATGACGAACGGGTTCTGCACCGAGCCTGCGAGGACGGCGTCGAGCGCCTCCGGCAGCGCCACCCAGCGCTGCTCCAGCTCCGCTTCCTCGCCGGTGCGGGCGAAGGCCTCTGGCGTCGAGGAAACCGCGCGCGCGAGGTACACGCGCACGTTCTCACTGCTCCCGCCTGGCGAGGTGTACTGGTCGAGGAGCACGTCCCAGCGGTCGGCGACGAGGTCCACCTCTTCAGCGAGTTCGCGCTTCGCCGCGTCGAGCGGGTCCTCGCCTGGCGCGTCGAGAAGCCCTGCGGGAAGCTCCCAGTCGCGCCGCCCGACGGGGTGACGGTACTGGCGGATGAAGAGGATGCGGTCGGCGTCGTCGAGCACGAGCACCGCGACGGCGCCCGTGTGGGCCATGAACTCCCGGGTCAGCTCCTCGTCACCGAAGCGGAACCGCTCCCGGACGATATCCCAGACGGCGCCGCGGAACACGACGCTCGATTCGAGCACCGTGTCCTCGGCGACCTGGTCGGCGAACGGCCCCGCTCCGGCGGCGTCGGTCACTGCTGGACCTGGTCCACGTCCTGCACGTTCTCCTCGACGTCGACGAGGCGTCCCGAGCGCTGACGCTCGAGGCCGGCGGCGACGAGGCCGGAGAAGAGCGGGTGCGCGCTGTTCGGGCGCGACTTCAGCTCGGGGTGCGCCTGCGTCGCCACGTAGAACGGGTGCACCTCGCGCGGCAGCTCCACGTACTCGACGAGCGTGCCGTCCGGGGAGAGCCCAGAGAAGTGGAGCCCCGCATCCGCGATCTGCTCGCGGTACGCGTTGTTCACCTCGTAGCGGTGGCGGTGGCGCTCCTCGACGAGCGTCGAGCCGTAGAGCTCCGCGATGATGGACCCCTCGTCGAGGGCCGCCGGGTAGGACCCGAGGCGCATGGTCCCGCCCATGTCGCCGGTCTCGATGATGTCGACCTGCTCGGCCATCGTCGCGATGACGGGGTTGGGCGTCTCCGGGTCGAACTCGGAGGAGCTCGCGTCGGTGATGCCGACGACGTTGCGTGCGTACTCGATGACCATGCACTGCATGCCGAGGCACAGGCCGAGCGTGGGGATTGCGTTGTCACGCGCGAAGCGCAGCGCGCCGAGCTTGCCCTCGATGCCGCGGATGCCGAAGCCGCCTGGCACGCAGATCGCGTCGACGTCGCTGAGCTGTGCTGCCGCGCCGTCGTGCGTCTCGCACTCGTCGGACGGGATCCAGCGCAGCTTCACGCGGGTCTGGTTCGCGAAGCCGCCGGCTCGCAGCGCCTCGGTGACCGACAGGTAGGCGTCTGGCAGATCGATGTACTTGCCGACGAGCCCGACCGTGATCTGGTGCTTCGGCTGGTGCACGACCTCGAGCAGGCGCTCCCAGGCGCTCCACTCGATGGGCTCGGCCGGGAGCTTGAGCTGCTCGATGATGTACTCGTCGAGGCCCTGCTCGCGCAGCACGCGCGGGATGTCGTAGATCGAGGGCAGGTCGATGGTGTTGACGACCGCACGCTCGGGCACGTCGCACATGAGCGCGATCTTGCGCTTGTTGCTCTCCGTCACCGGGCGGTCGCTGCGGAGCACGAGGGCGTCCGGCTGGATGCCGGCGGAGCGCAGCGCGGCGACCGAGTGCTGGGTGGGCTTCGTCTTCTGCTCCCCGGATGCGCCCATGAACGGCACGAGCGAGACATGTACGAAGAAGACGTTGTCGCGGCCGAGCTCGTGGCGCAGCTGGCGCGCCGACTCGATGAACGGCTGCGACTCGATGTCGCCGATGGTGCCGCCGACCTCGGTGATGATGACGTCGGGGCGAGGCTCCTCGCTGGCCTGCAGGCGCATGCGGCGCTTGATCTCGTCGGTGATGTGCGGGATGACCTGCACGGTGTCGCCGAGGTACTCGCCGCGTCGCTCCTTGGCGATGACGCTCGAGTAGATCTGTCCCGTCGTGACGTTCGCCGACTGGGCGAGGTCGACGTCGAGGAAGCGCTCGTAGTGCCCGATGTCGAGGTCGGTCTCAGCGCCGTCGTTGGTGACGAACACCTCACCGTGCTGGAACGGGTTCATCGTTCCCGGGTCGACGTTCAGGTACGGGTCGAGCTTCTGCATGACGACTCGCAGGCCTCGGGCCCTGAGCAGATTGCCCAGGCTGGCGGCGGTCAAGCCCTTGCCGAGCGAGGAGACGACGCCCCCGGTCACATAGATCTGCTTGACAACGGCCTGGTCGTTTCCCGCAACTGGGATATCTGCGCTAGTCACGGAATTCCATCTTAGACGACGGACCGCGATCCGTCTGCGCCTGCGTCGTGTCCGACGCTCCCCGGCGCTGCTCGATTCGCCGCCGCGAGCTCCAGCAGCTCCTCGGCGTGGGCGTTTCCCGTCTCGCTGTCGGAGAGTCCGGACAGGAGCCGGGCGATCTCCTGCGTGCGGTCCGCCCCGCTGATCCGGCGGATGCTCGACGTGGTGAACTGCCCGTCGCTCGACTTCTCGATGCTGATGTGGTTGTCCGAGAACGCCGCGACCTGTGCCAGGTGGGTGACGACGATGACCTGCGCGTTCGCGGAGAGCCGCTGCAGGCGGCGCCCGATCTCGATGGCGGCGGAGCCTCCGACGCCGGCGTCGACCTCGTCGAAGACGAGCGTCGGCACCGAGCTCACATCGGCGAGCACCACTTCCAGGGCCAGCATGACTCGGGAGAGCTCGCCGCCAGATGCCCCCTTGCCCAGGGGTGTGGGCTCCGTTCCCGGGTGCGGGCGGAGCATGAACGCGACACGGTCGCCTCCGTGCGCGGCGATCTCGTCGAGCGACGAGATCTCGACCGTCAGCTGCGCCGCAGGCATCGCGAGCGCGTGCAGCTCCTTCGTGACCCGTCCTTCGAGCACCGAGGCGGTCGCCGTCCGGAGTTCGGTGAGCCGCGAGGCCGCCGCTGCGAGTCTCTCCTCGGCCTCGGCGATCTGCGTCTCCAGCTCCTGGATGCGCGTGGAGTCGTTCTCGAGCTCGAGCAGCTGCATGCCGGCCTGCGAGCCGAGCTCGATGACGTCGTCGAGGGTCGGCCCGTACGTGCGCGTCAGGCTCGTGAGCAGCGTCAGGCGGTCGTTGAGCTGAGCCAGCTCGCCGCTCCCCTCCGCCTCGAGCCCGTCGAGGTAGCCCGCGAGGCGGAGCCCGAGCTCGTCGATCGCGAACGAGATGTCTGCCGCGGCCTGTCCCAGCTCACCCAGCGCGGGGTCGCTCGACGTCGCGCTGTCGATCAGGGATCGCACCTGGGAGACGAGCTCGGTCGAACTCCCGCCACCCTCGCCGCCGAACCCTGCGGAGCTGTCCCCCGCCAGCAGCTCGTGCGCCTGACCGACGTCGCGGCGCAGGGCTTCCAGGTTCGAGAGACGCTCGATGCGCGCCAGAAGCGTCACGTCCTCCCCCGGCTGGGGCTCGGCTGGCTCGATGTCGGCCAGGGCGCGGCGCAGGCGGGCAGCTTCGAGCTCACGCTCGGCCTCGGCGTCGCTCAGCGTCTGCAGCTCCGAGCGGAGCTCGCCGCGGCGGATGTGCGCGTCGCGGACCGCGGAACGCGCGGTGCGCAGCTCAGCGCCGCCGAACGCATCCAGCGCCGCTCGCTGCGCGCCCTCGCTGCGCAGCCGCCACTGGTCGCTCTGCCCGTGCACGACCACGAGCCGCTCGCCGAGGTCGGCGAGGATCGACGCGGGGACACCGCGCCCGCCGAGCCAGGCCCGGCTCCGGCCTTCAGCGCTCACCTGGCGGGCCACGAGGAGCTCGTCGTTCTCGTCGAGCTCGGCGCCCGCGTCTGCGGCGAGCCTCGCCGCGGGGCTGTCGGAGTCCAGCTGCCAGCGCCCCTCGACGACGGCCTTGCTGGCTCCGGAGCGGACGGCGTCGGCAGACGCGCGTCCTCCGCGCAGCAGACCGAGTGCGGTCACGATCATGGTCTTGCCCGCGCCGGTCTCACCCGTGATCGCGGTGAAACCGGGCCCCAGGGGAAGCTCGGCTCGCTCGATGACGCCGAGGCCGGAGATATCGATGTCAAGAATCATGCGCGTGCGGGTCCTCGCCATCCTGAGGTCGGGAGTTGGAACTTCTCGACAAGTCGCTTGCTGAACGGCGCGCTGTGCAGGCGCGCGAGACGGATCGGGGCGCCGCCCCTCGTCGCCGTCACGCGGGAGCCCGCCGTGAGGTCGTACGTGCGTCGCCCGTCGCACCACAGCACGCCGGGCGTGCCGGTTCTGGGCACGATCTCCACGGCGAGGGTGGAGCTCGGCCCCACCACGATCGGTCTCGCGAAGAGCGCGTGCGCGCTGATGGGCACGAGCAGAAGGGCCTCGACGGTCGGCCAGACGATAGGCCCGCCAGCCGAGAACGAGTAGGCGGTGGAGCCGGTCGGCGTGGAGAAGATGGCACCGTCGGCGCCGAAGCTCAGCAGCGGCTGACCGTCGACCTCCAGGACGAGCTCGAGCATCCGCTCCCTGCTGGCCTTCTCGATCGTCGCCTCATTGAGGGCCCACGTCTCGTAGACGGTCTCGCCGCCGAGCGTGACGCGGACGTCGAGGGTCATGCGCTCCTCGACCTGGTAGTCGCGGTCGAGGGCGCGGCCTACCGCATCCGCCAGCGAGTCTCGCTCGCTCTCCGCGAGGAACCCGACGTGGCCGAGGTTCACGCCGAGGATGGGCACTCCTGCCTCGCGCACGATCTCAGCGGCGCGGAGGATCGTGCCGTCGCCTCCGAGGACGATCGCGATCTCCACCTCGTGCGCCGCGAGCTCCTCCCCGAGCGAGATCGTCGTCCGGGGCACCCGGTTGCGATCGAGGCGCACCAGCTCACGGTAGGTCGCAGGCTCCAGCACGGGCGTGACTCCCGCATCGTCGAGCAGCTGCAGCACGGTCATGGCCGCCTCGATGGCGTCCTCCCGGGCAACGTGGCTGACGACGAGGATGCGCCGCTTCGGGAACTCCGTCATCGATCTCCCTCCAGGTCCTCCGCTTCGACGATGGCTCGTCGCAGAGTGACGAGTCTGTCAGCATCGGCTGGACTCGCGCCTGTCGACGTGCGGAGAACCGCAACGAATTCTGCGTTGCCGTGGGTGCCGACGATCGGCGACGGGCGCAGCGAGACGAGTTCGAGCCCGCAACTCGCCGCCTCGACGAGCACCCGCTCGAGTGCGGGCGCGACCAGTTTCCGGTCGTGGACGATGCCGCCCTTCACGCCGGTTCGGCCAACCTCGAACTGCGGCTTGATGAGCAGCACCGCGTCCGTGAGACCGGGCGCCATCGCCAGGATGGGGGCGATCACCTTCGTCAGCGAGATGAACGAGAGATCGCCGACGACCAAGTCGAGGTCGCCAGAGCGCACGGGAGCATCAGCGGCCTCGAGCAGCTCGTCGAGCTGCTCAGCATCGGTGAAGCGCGCGTTGACGCCCTCGAGGTTCGTCACACGGGGATCTTCGCGCAGGGCGGGCGCGAGCTGGTCGTGACCGACATCCAGGGCCACCACGTGCCTGGCACCGCGCGCGAGCAGCACCTGCGTGAATCCGCCGGTCGAGGCTCCCACGTCGAGCGCAGCCCGCCCAGCCGGATCGAGGGTCGGGACGGCGTCGAGTCCGGCGACGAGCTTGTGCGCGGCGCGGGAGACGAAGTCGTCTCCCCCGGCGACGGCCAGCGCATCGCCAGGCGCGACTCGCACCCCGGTCTTGGTCGAGATGACGCCGTTGACCGACACGAGGCCGGACTCGATGAGTCGCGCCGCCGCCGTCCGACTGCGCGCGAGACCGCGGCGCGTCAGCTCGGTGTCGAGCCGCTGGAGGGCTTCGCTTTCGGCGCTCTGAGATCGCGAGTTCATGACTGGTCTCCATCGAAGAGCTGGACCGGGGTGCTCTCGAGGAGCTGACCGAGCTGCTGATGCACTCGCGAGAACTCGGCTGCCCGCTCAGAGACTGGCAGGGCGCCGATCCGCTCGAGCTCCAGCGTCAGTTCGTTTTCGGGCTCGACGACGTGGTCGCCGCCCGTGCGACCTGCTCCCTCGTGGCCCTCACCCGCGTGTTCGATGCTCACGAGGCGAGCTCCGAGTACAGCACCTCCGGCACGCGGAGCGCGTAGATCAGCTTCTCCGAGGCTGCGATCGCCGCGCAGCCCGCGCGCAGCAGGTTGATGGGCGAGGATCCGGCGCGGTCGACGATGACGTCGATGCCGCGCACCGTGACCTGCGCGTCGCCGACCCTCGCGACGGCGTGCTCGGCCTGTGGACGCTCGGCGATGACCTTCGGGTACGGCTGCGAGAGCTCCCGCAGGTCGCTCAGGATGAAGTCGGGGCGCTGGCCGGGAGGTGCCGCGATGAGCTGCTTCGGGCGGTCAACGCCCGTGAGCACGAACGCCGAGGTCATGCCGGCGTTGTCCGCGCCCTTGATGTCGGTGTCGAGGCGGTCACCGATGAACAGCGCCTTCTTCGCGTCGAAGCGACGCACCGCCTCGTCGAAGATCGCCTTCTCGGGCTTGCCCGCCACGAGGGGCAGCTTCTGCACCGCTGTGTGCACTGCGGAGACCAGCGTGCCGTTCCCAGGCGCGATCCCGCGGGCGACGGGGATCGTCCAGTCCTGGTTCGTCGCGACCCACGGGATGTCGCGGGCGAGCGCAAACGAGGCCTCGGCGAGGTGCTCCCAGCCGACGTGGGGCGCGAAGCCCTGGATCACGGCGTCCGGTCCGTCGTCGGCGGACCGCGTCACGCGGAAGCCGCCCTTCCCGAGCTCGTCGACGAGCCCATCGCCGCCGACCACGAGGATCAGCGCGCCAGGGGCGACCTTCGTGGAGAGCAGCCGGACCGCAGCCTGCGGGCTCGTGACGACATCCTCAGCGGTGAGCGACAGCCCGAGGTCGCGCAGGTGCTGAGCAACCTGCTCGTCAGTGCGTGACGCGTTGTTCGTGATGTAGCCGGAGCGGATGCCGGCGGGCGCGAGCGCGTTCAGGCTCTCGACCGCGTGCGGCACCGGATTCGGGCCGCGGTAGACGACACCATCGAGATCGGCCAGCACAACGTCCACGCCGTCGAGGGGAGCTGGTCCGGTTCCGGTGCTCTTCTTGAACAATGCCATCGGGATCTCTCGTCTCTCTGAGCGTGCCACCGTGCGGTGCCGGGCCGGCGCTCGTACTCGTCATGGGTTGTGCTCGTGGCGCGTTGATCGCTGAGTGCGTGGTGGCGTGACGCAGTCGCGCCGGGGACGCAGGAGCGGGACGGCAGAGTGCATCCGCCGCCCCGCATCCGGTCACAGGTCGAAGAGCGGCTCGGGCTCGTCGCCCTTGCGCTTTCCTTCGTTGTCGTCGTTCTCGTCGTCAGCCTCGGCGTCGGAAGCTGCCTCAGGCTCGGAGGCCGCAGCCGCGGCCTCCGGCTGCGTCGGCTCTACGCCGGTTTCCTCGGCTGCTTCCTCTTCGAGGGCAGCGGGAACGACGTCGAGCTGGACTTCGAGAACGGCAGGTGCGTCCGCCTCGTCTTCCAGCTCGTCGAGCTCCTCAGCGGCGGCTACGATCTCGTCGGCCTCCTCCTGGACCTCGGCGACCTCGTCGGCGGCTTCCGCCTCGGCCACGATGTCCTCCGCCTCGGCCTCCACGTCATCGGCGGCCTCGGCTTCAGCGACGATCTCGTCTGCCTCCGCCTCGACCTCGGCGACCAGTGCGTCGTCGAGCACCGCGGCGGCTCCGTCCACGGGTTCAGCGTCGCTCGTCGAGCTGGCCTCGGTGGACGGCTCGTCGCCGGCGGCGAGCAGCTCGTCGACTTCAGCTTCGAGATCGTCGTCGTCGCTTGAGTAGGGCGCGTCGGTGGCCTCGGCCGCGGTGGCCTCGGCCGCGGTGGCCTCAGCCGCGTCTTCGCCGTCGATGCTGTCCGCGGCGTCGGTCGATTCGGTGTCCGAGTCAGCGTCTTCGGTGAGGGCAGCCTCGCCGTCGATCTCGTCGTCCTCGTCCTCCTCGTCGTCCTCATCCTCGAGCGGTGGGAACTCGCCCTCGGTGATGACCTCGATCGTCTCGTGCTCGTCGTGCTTGACGGCGTCGAGCGCGTCCTGGGCACGGGTCGCGAGCGCAGTCCAACGCTCGGCCTCCGACTGGCGGCCGAGCTCTTCGAGCACGGTCGCGTAGGCGCCGAAGAGCGCCGGGCTGTACGAGTAGGCGCGCTTGGGGTCGAGCTGCGGGATCTCGAGCTCGGCGAGCGCAAGATCGGGTGAGCCCTGGTCGAGGCGTGCGCCCGACATGGCGATGGCAACCTGGACGAGTTCCGCTGGGCCGAGGCCCGTGCGGTCGGCGGCGCGGCCCAGCTCGAGGGCTCGGTCGGGGCGACCGAGCCCACGCTCGCTGTCGATCATGAGCGCCAGCTGGTCTTCCTTGCCGCTGATGCGTCGGTAGGTGCGCAGCTCTCGCAGCGCGAGGGCGTAGTCGCCGATCGTGTAGGCCGTGATCGCGAGCGTCTCGCGGACCATGGCGATTCGACCGCCGCGACGGGCCGCGGAGACGGCGTGCTGGTGCGCCAGCTCCGGGTCGGTGTCGATGAGCACGGAGGCCATGACGAGGTGCCTCGCCACGAACTCCTGGTTCGTCGCCTCGAGCGTCTTGAGCTCGTTGCGGGCGCCCTTCGGCAGGTCCGATTCGCTGACCTCATCGGGCACGATGGGGTCGATGTGCTCCGCGCGGACCGGGCGCAGCTCGCGTGCAAGCAGCTCCTCTTCCGTCAGCTCCGGGCGTTCCGGCGCGGGACCACCGCGTCCGCCGAAACCGCCTCGGCGGTCCTGCCCACGGTCGTCACGTCCGCCGCGGCTGTCGTTGCGGGGGCCGGATGAGCGGCGTTCCCCGTCGCGGGGCGGGTAGGACTTGCGCTCGCCGTCCCGGGGCGGGTACGACTTCCGCTCGCCATCGCGAGGCGGGTACGACTTGCGCTCACCGCGGTTGTCACCGCGGTCATCACGCGATCCGAACGAACGACGCTCGCCATCGCGGGGAGCGTACGACTTCCGCTCACCATCGCGGGGAGCGTACGACTTCCGCTCACCGTCGCGGGGCGGGTAGGACTTGCGCTCACCGCGGTTGTCACCGCGGTCATCACGCGATCCGAACGAACGACGCTCGCCATCGCGGGGAGCGTACGACTTCCGCTCACCATCGCGAGGCGGGTACGACTTACGCTCGCCACGGTTGTCACCGCGGTCATCACGCGAGTTGTACGGACGACGCTCACCGTCCCGGGGCGGGTACGACTTCCGCTCACCGTCCCGGGGCGGGTACGACTTCCGCTCACCGTCCCGGGGCGGGTACGACTTCCGCTCACCGTCCCGGGGAGCGTACGACTTCCGCTCACCGTCGCGGGGCGGGTAGGACTTGCGCTCACCGCGGTTGTCACCGCGGTCATCACGCGATCCGAAGGAACGACGCTCGCCATCGCGGGGAGCGTACGACTTCCGCTCACCATCGCGAGGCGGGTACGACTTACGCTCGCCACGGTTGTCACCGCGGTCATCACGCGAGTTATACGGACGACGCTCACCGTCCCGGGGAGCGTACGACTTCCGCTCGCCATCGCGAGGCGGGTAGGACTTGCGCTCACCGTCCCGGGGCGCGTACGACTTCCGCTCACCGTCCCGGGGAGCGTACGACTTCCGCTCGCCCTCGCGAGGCGGGTACGACTTGCGCTCACCGTCGCGAGGAGCGTACGACTTCCGCTCACCGTCGCGAGGAGCGTACGACTTCCGCTCACCGTCGCGAGGCGGGTAGGACTTGCGCTCGCCACGGTTGTCACCGCGGTCATCACGCGAGTTGTACGGACGACGCTCGCCATCGCGGGGCGGGTAGCTCTTGCGCTCGCCGCCTCGTCCGCTGGCATCCCGTCGGCCATCCTGGCCGCCGCGTTCGTTGCGGTTGCCCGCTCCACGATCGTTGTTTGAGCTTCGCCGCTCGTTGTCGTTTGCGTCCATGAATAGCTCCTCGGGATGCGCTGTCGAATTGTTGTTGTACTCGTTTGGATGCGCCTCACCTTGGACGCTTGCGTCGCCACCTAGCCTACGCCAACGCGGTTCCGAGCTTCAGGGTCCCTGACCCGTGCGTCTGCTGCCGTCCGAGTGGTCGTAAAGGCGGCGCGTAGTACTTGATGGCAAATGAAAAAAGCCGGGGTTGGTGGGTGAGGAGCATCTCTGCTCACTCACCAACCAACCCCGGCTCATGAAGAAGTCCGGCGGTGACCTACTCTCCCACAGGGTCCCCCCTGCAGTACCATCGGCGCTGAGA